>DASZMF010000425.1:0-5585 GCA_035552035.1 Candidatus Angelobacter sp. | reverse complement strand
ATATGATCCAGCGGAACGATGCGCTAGTTGGCGGGTTGAATGCCGACCTCTCGAATTCACACACGCTGATTCGCCGGCCGGGCATGCCGCGCTACTGTTCGCAGGGTTTTGCCTCCAATGAATTTCCGCTAACGTTCTTTTCCGCGCGGATCAATGGCCAGGTCATCGATTTTGTTGATACGACCCTTGCGGTTTACACCTTCACTCCTACGACGCTGACGCTGCTCTTTACCAAGTCCGCTGGCGCTGGGCAGACGTTTTTCCAGCAGATCGGCAACAAGCTTTATTTTTCCAACGGGGTGGACAACAAGAAATGGTGTCCGCCGGCTCAAGCCTGGGCCGCCACAACTCTGTTTGCCCTGGGCGCGCTGATCATCGATACCAACGGCAATGTGCAGCAGGTCACAACGGCCGGCACTTCCGGTGGATCCCAGCCGGCGTGGAACACGACGCCGATCACTGGAAACACAACGGACGGCGGAATCACGTGGGCCAATCGCGGCAATCAGGTTTCGAACTGGGGCACGGCTTCCGCAGCAGCCAATACTCCAACCATTACCAACGCAACAGCGGCGGCTGCCGGAACGTCATTCTGGAGCCCACTTACCACCTATCACATCGCTGTCATTATTTTAGATAGCAACGGAAACCTGCAGTTCACGTCCGGCTCGCTCACTGAAGTTAGCGGAGCGACTGTGCCGGTGTGGAACACCGTGATTAACTCACTGACGAAGGACGGCACGGTTAAGTGGATGAACCTCGGCCCACTCGGCACATGGATCGCGGGCAATCCTTATACGACACCTGGAATTTCGCAAGGTCCAGTGATTCTGGATAGCAACGCGAACCTGCAACAGGTAACGACTGGCGGAACAAGCGGAACGACAACGCCATCCTGGGCAACCACAATTGGCAACAGCACTACGGATGGAACTGTCCAGTGGATCTGCCGCGGACCGGGAACGATTGTAGCGGCCTCCGGATACCAGTGGGTTTATGCGCCACACACTTGCTATGGCCACGTAGGCACGGCTTCCAACGCGTCACTGACGACCGGAACCATTCTGGCCAGCTCTTTCAGTATTCCCATCGGCGGAACCGGCTTTGCCGATCCGCAGGTGGATGCAATCTGGGTTTTCCGCACCAATGATGGCGGCGGCATTTTTGAATTCGCTTTCTCGGTGCCTAATCCGGGCAATACCACCTGGACATTCAACGACACGCTGGCCGATGACTCACTCAACGAAGATATTCTGGCCCCGCTGGATGATTCGAACGATCCGCCACCGGTTGGACTAACGGTGGTGAAGTACTACATGCGGCGCATGTGGGGCGCGTTCGGCAATTTCATGGTTTACGGGCTGGGCCCGGACTCCATTACCGGCGTGGCGGAAGAAAGCTGGCCGCCAGCCAATTTTGAAACCTATGCAGCTCCGGTGCAGACACTCGTCCCGAGCAGCCAAGGCATATTGACGTTTACCAATGACCAGATGTGGGTAGAGCAGGGCGGACCGCAAACTCTCAGCTTCTTTCCCACGCTGGTACTGGACAACTTTGGGGTTTCGTCACCCAACTGCATCGCGCAGAATGCCGACCAGCTCTATCTCTATACCAGTTCGCGACAATTCTTTTCCATGAGCCTGGGATCGGGCAAGAACGAGGATGGATTTGCCGTGGGCAATCTGTTCTTGATCGGCAATCCGGGCTTTCCGCCGGCGAGCTCATACGTGGCGCTGCATACCAACGGAACTGACATTGGCGTGTTCCTGGGCGACGGCTCAACGAACTATCTGCGCTACTCGCTTAACTCTGACAGCTGGTCAACGCTGTGCACACCGGCGGGCGGGATCGGCGCGCTGCGCTCCATTGAAACATCGGCTGGAACCTACGGGTTAATGGCTGGAAGGGCAACGGGCAGTGGGTTCATCCTGCAGCGCGACATTACGAAGTTCTTTGACGATATTTCAGATACCTACGTGTGGAACGCCGTGATTGGAAGCCTGGTTGTTTCCCAGCCCGGCATGAAGACGGAAGCAATTGAAGCTTTTGTCATACAACAGACCATTGCAGGGACGCGGTTGAGCGTGGGCGTGCTGGCCAATGAGATTGCCGGCACGTTCGTGGATGTGCCTTACACCTGCGACGATCCGGCCGATATTTCTCAAACCGATTTTGCACTGAAGAGCCTGCGCCAGCCGCGCTACGACTGGAAAGGCATTCAAGAGCAGCTGCCGAATTCGATCCGCCACATTCAGGTACAGATTTCCGGCCTAGCAGAAAATGCCGCAAGCGAAGTTCTGGGGCTGCATTTGTGCCCGCAGGTTGAAGGCTAAAAAATGATTCAGACACCCATTACAAGCAATCAGCTGGCGATCCTGGGCACGATGCAGCTCGGTCAGGACAAGATGTGGCGGCCTTCGCGCGTGTGGAACCTTGGCCTGCTCCCCAATGCCACGGCGAACCAGGTGCAGCAGATCAAAGCAGCCACGGTCTCCGGAGCTTCAGCAACAGTGGGCGTCCAGGGCATTCCGATGCCGGTACAGAACCTGCAGGTGACACGGACGCCGGTGAACGCGACTCAGGTCAAAGTGAATGTGAGTTTTTCACCGCATCCCAGCGACCGATATTTTCAGGGTGTAAGCGTATTGCTGGCGCAGGGTGATGGAACTCCCGTCCAGTTGGTAACGGGAAAGACGTCTCCTATCAGCTTTGTAGTCGCCAAGTCAGCGCGGAGCTCGAACGTAATCATCCAGACCAATGGATCATTTGGAAGCACGCCGCTGAATAACAGCCCTTCACGCACTATTGCGCTGACCTAAAAATTTCTCATCCCCCAAAATCCCCTGAGAGGAAACCCATGGAACTTACATCAAGAGGCGCTGATTTCAGCAAAAAAGAAGACCGCGACATTTTTACCGAGTGGGTCTTCAATACGCCCAACAATCTGTTCGACCAGAAAGTGATTTTCTATCCCACCACAAACACAATCATGGTGGAGCGCGATGGCGCGCCGATCTTCTTTGGCCCGTTCCAGCTGGTAGTGATGCTGGAGTCACTGGCGCCAAAGCCTGACATTTCTCCGCGCGAGATGGCGGCCGCCCTGGCGAAGTTTCACGAAGGCATTGTGAATGTATGCCGCCAGATGAAGCTACGGGAAGTTTATTTTGTGTGCGCGGACGAGAGAATTTCTCAGTTCGTGCTGAACCATCCCATTGAAGTTGCCGGCGAGAAGATCCGCTACACGGAAATCAATGGCGAGAAAAAAGACGAGCAGGGCAACGTCGTGTGCCCGTCACTGGCGGATTGGGCCAAAGAACACGGCTATCCCGGCCAGATCAAACGCACTTTGAAACTCAAACTCCCCGGACCTGAAGACAAACTCAAATACTAGGCCGGAATAATGTCGAAGCAAGTTACTACATCTTTAACGATTGACCTGGCTGCGTTCTGGGAAACCGGGACGTGGACGGTGACTGATCGCAAGTTTTACGAGTACAGCGGGACGTGGATGCTGGCCAAGGGCGATAGCACTGTGCAGGCCAGCGAAACCCAGCAGGCGGATTTTAATAGCCAGCTGATGCAGATGATGCAGTCGCAATATGGGCTGCAGTCGTCGCAACTGGCATTCCTGAATGGGATTCTGAAGCCGATGGTGGAAAATCCCACCGGTCTTGGCCAGAAAGACCTGACAGCCATGCGTACGTCTGCGTCTGACACGATTGCGCAGCAGGGAGCCAACGCAACACAGGCGGTCCAGGCGAAAGAAGCAGCGGGCGGAAATGGCACCGGCTTGCCTTCCGGCGCTCAGAACCAGATCAATGCCGGCATTGCCACGGCAACCGGAGTGCAGCAGGCCTCCGCGCAGAACCAGATCACGCAGTATGACGCTTCCGTCAAACAGCAGAATTTCTGGAACGCGGTACAGGGATTGAGCGGCAACGCCGCAATGCTAAACCCGCAGTCGTATGCCGGACTTGCCAACCAGGGCGAAGGCTCACTCGCGGGCCTGGCTCAGACGAATTACAACACGCAGCAGAGCGGATGGTTGAACGCCGCGCTGGGCGGACTTGGATCGGCAGCCGGCGGATGGGCCAGCGGCGGATTCAAGATGCCGTAATCGCATTATTACGTTATCAAGATAAATCGATATGCCATCCGTGGCTTGTAGCGGAAGGGCCGTGGAATTCGGCCCATTGAAAACTTTGGGGATTGATTGCCCGACGGCAGGGCGCTCTAAGTTGTTTGTGGTTCGACTCCAACAGTCTCCATCAAAACTTTTATGCCTGATCCAGTAGATCTCACAGCTCCAACGCAAAATACGATTCCTCAGCAATCAGCGCCCGCACCGGACGTGATGGCCGATCCGCGCGCAGGCCTGGGCGGCCCGTCGCCGGATATGTCGCCACTTTCAAGCCTGGCTCAGCAGCCACAAGGTGATGCTGCTACGCCGGAGCTGGCGAACCAGCACGGCACACTCAAAGCCGTATTGCATGGAGTCGCGTTGAGCCTGGCTGGCGCGGCAGCCGGCATGGGACAGAAGCGTCCGGGCGAAGCCGCGGCTGCTGGTGTGCAAACTGGTATTGGTTTGGCGCAGCAGGCAAAAGAGAATACACGCGCGGATGTGGCCCAGAAAAACCAGACGTCCGAAAGTCAGTCACGCGTGAAGTTCCAGAACGTGCAGGCGGCGGAAGCCACTGCGCGCGCTGCCATGTATGACAAACAACTGCACCAGATGGACCAGACGTTCCAGGATGAACACAATTCGCGGACGCTGGGCCAAATGAAAGAGCTGCAAGAGATGGGCATCACGCCGACCATCGTGTCAGACAATCATGGGCAGGGCGCTAATTCAGCGCTGGAGCAGCTCACGCAATCGCACGGCGGAGTTCCAAACATGTTCATTCTTAACCTGGGCGACAAACTAGTTGGCTATGACATGAAGCAGCTGGGCGGAATGAATGCGATGCGCGACCAGGTCAATTCGATCGCAAAGATCCAGGGCAAGGGCGATGAGGCGTACACGGCTTCGGCCTGGGGAATGATGTCTCCGGAGGCAAAAGGCAATTTGGTGCAGTCAGCGCTGGGCTTCTTTAACCCGATGCCGACGAAAGACAATGCTGACAACCTGCTGCAGCAGTACAAAAACTATAAGACTACTTATGGCATGAATCCGAACGCAGATCCTGCGACGCTCAAAAAGCTGGACGACACCATCAAGCTGCTGGACAGTTCGCGCAGTAATTTTGTGCAGCAAAAAGGACAGGAAGCCGCGTCAGTAGCGGCGGCGGAAGCTCCGGGCAAAGTCGCGCTGGCCGGCGCGGAAGAGACAGCCCGAATCGGCGCTGACCTGAAGGCTGCGGACCTTGATAACAAAGGCATGCGTCTTTATGAGGGATTGGACGATGTTTCACAGTTAAGCAAACGTGCGCGAACTTACGACGCTGAAATCGAGGCTGCTGACCGCTACGGTATGAAGACATATGGCAAGCACTTCGACGCGGCCAAAGCCCAGAGCGATTACGGGTATGCCAAGAATGTTGGGACACAGAACACTCTCAAGTACCTGAACTCATTAACGGGTAATC
>DASZMF010000424.1:0-2254 GCA_035552035.1 Candidatus Angelobacter sp. | reverse complement strand
CCGCTGGAATGAAATCACGCCGGCGATCACCAGCAGCGCGACCAGCATCAGCACCAGAAAGCGCTGCTTTAAAGCAACTTGTACTAATTTATGGATCATTGTTTTTGTCGCTTCGCTCCAAACCCGCTAAACACTGTTTCCCGAATTAAATCGTCATGCTCCTACATCGCGCCGTTTCGGGCTAGACGGCCCTCACGTCTAATCGCCTTTGTAAAACTCGTCGCTTCGCTCCAAACCCGCTAAACATTGTTTCCCGAATTAAATCGTCATGCTCCTGTATCGCGCCGTTTCGGGCGATACGGCCCTCACGTCTAATCGCCTTTGTAAAACTTGTCGCTTCGCTTTCCACCACTACAGAATCTGGCCGAACACCTATTTTTGCAGGGGCTAAAGCCCACTCAATTTCAACATCTGGCGGCACGACTAAAGTCGTGCCCTGTTACGTATCGTTTTATTAACAATAGTTTTAGCAACAGCAATCTCGCCAAATTTTCTTGCTTTACTGCGAACTGGCAAACTGCAGGAACAGGCTGCCGTCGCCGGCCACTTGTTCGCCTGGTTTCAGTCCATCGGTAATCTGAGTTTTCCCGTCACTGCTTTGGCCCAGCTTCACAGGACGCCGCGTGAATTGGTCCTGAGCGGAAGCCACATACACAAATGGCTCGTTTTCGGCATCGCGCAGCACTGCTGCGTCAGGCACCAGGATCGCATTCTCAATTTTTCCGGCAACCACTGTCGCGGTAACATACATATCTTTTTTCAAACGGCTGGAAGGATTTTTTGTATCAATGCGCGCCTGCAGCGTGCGTGATGTCGGATCGAGCGCCGCGCCCATGAATGAAATCTTCCCCTGAAACGTATCGGGGTAGGCATCGGTTTTCATCGCGACGGGATCGCCCACATGTACAAATGCAAGCTGGTTTTCGTAAACATTGGCCAGCACCCAGACCGTGCTCATGTCTGAGATGGTGAAGCACTGCGTCTGCCCGGCCTGGATCACCTGGCCCGGCGAGCACAACCGCTCAACAGCTTCTCCTGAGATCGGCGCAAGCACCGGCACTTCCGGCGACGTGGGGTTTTCTACCAAGGTGTCCGGACGGGGGATGCCAAGAATCTTTAACGATTGCTCGGCGGCCTGCTGGTCAGCCTGCGCCTGTATCTCCGCGGATTCCGCGGCCTGCAAGTCGCGCTCAGCAATGGCATGGTGAGCGAAAAGGTCTTGCGAGCGCAGATAGTTTTTGTGCGCCAGCGAATGCGCGTCACGCGCCTTCAGATAGTTGGCGCGCAACTGCGAATAGTCTGGGCTGCTCACGTACAACATCGGCTGGCCTTTTTTCACCTGCTGCCCGGGCGACACCAGAATCCTGCTGACTGGTCCGCTGACCTGGCTGATGACCGGCGTGGTGAGAAAGCTGTTGTAAGCCACAGTTCCCGTGAGTCGCAGCACGCGCGGCCAGCTTGCAGGTTGCACTGTGACTACCTGTATGTGTGAAACCTGTTCTTTGGGAACGGTAAACAGCTGCGTCTTGTCGGCTGCGCCAGCTTTTGTGCCGCCGTCACTATATGTCTTGGCGCTGGGATCAGTGCTGGAGCACGCCGCGAATGACAATATGAGCGCGGCGCTGAGCAGCACTGCTGCCCGCGTACGCGGCTGAGAAAAACGTGAATAATGAAAATATCTCATGGCAAACTCCTGGTTCCGGTGGCCTGCTTCAATTGCTCCAGGCTGAGCATGTAAGCCGCCAGCGCCTGGCGGTAAGCGAGCTGCGTGGAGCGATAGCTGCGTTCGGCATCAAGAAAATCTAGCAATGTGGCAGCGCCTCCCTTGTAGGCATACTGGCTGATGTCGCGCGAATCCTGCGCTTGCTTCAGATATCCGGAGACGTAAAGCTTCACCACTTCCTGATTGGAGCTGGCCGATTCAAAGGCGTTGGTCACGTCCGTCATCACGGTGTCTTCTGCGGCCTTGGCCGTAAGCTCAGCCTGCGTGAGCGCGGATTTGGTGCGCGCTATCTCACCCTGATTGCGATTGAAAAATGGCAGTGGCACGTTAAGGAAAAGCGAGGTAGAACTTGCGCCCGATACGTGAGAGAAGCTGGCCTGGCCGTTCACGTCCACCTTGGCGTCTGCCTTGGCCAGTGCGATCTGGCTGTTGGCGGCCTTAATTCCTATCTGCGCGGCTTTCAGGTCAGGGCGTTCAGCCAGCGCTTTTACCTGCAAGTCCGGCAGCGAAGCGGTAAGCGGCTTGTAGTCC
>DASZMF010000423.1:0-2419 GCA_035552035.1 Candidatus Angelobacter sp. | reverse complement strand
GAACACGCAGAATCTGTGTGGCATTCTGGTGGTGATCTTTTTAACTATTCTGAATATGTTTGGTCTCAAGACCGGCGCGGCGGTGCAGAACCTGTTTACCATCGCCAAAGTTTCTGCGCTGGCGGGGTTGGTGCTTGCCGGAGTTTTTGTTGGACGGAACTCCTATGCCATTGCCGCCAACTTCCACAACTTCTGGCGGATGGACTATCCGCATTCCGCTACCGGCACTGTGGCTGGCCCATTTGTGGGCGCGTTGACGATTCTGGCCGTGGCGCAGGTAGGCTCATTATTTTCCGCTGACGCGTGGAACAACGTGACGTTCACCGCCGGCGAGGTGAAAAATCCCCAGCGCAATTTGCCGCTTTCCTTGGCGATAGGCACCGGCGTGGTGATCCTGCTTTATATCGCCGTGAATTTTATTTATCTCAGCGTGCTGCCGCTGGATGGCACGCCCGGCAGCGTTTCAGTGATTGCCCGCGGTATTAAGTTTGCCTCGGTCGATCGCGTGGGCACCGCGGCTTTGGAACAGATGTTTGGCAGTAGCGGCGCAGGGCTGATGGCCATCGCCATTTTGATTTCTACCTTTGGCTGTTGCAACGGGCTCATACTCTCTGGCGCTCGCGTCTATTACGCCATGGCCAAAGACGGGCTGTTTTTTAAGTCCACGGGCAAAATTGACCCCAAGCACCTGACGCCGAAAAACGCGCTGATCGTGCAGGGCATATGGACCTGCCTGCTCTGCCTTTCCGGAACCTACGGGCAGCTGCTGGACTACATTATTTTCGCCGTCCTGGTCTTCTATATATTGACCATCGCGGGCCTGTTTGTTTTGCGCCGGACGCAGCCCCAGGCCGAACGGCCGTACCGCGCCATCGGCTATCCGATACTGCCGGCCATTTATATTGTGATGGCTTTATTCATTGATGTCGTATTATTGCGCTACAAACCGCAATACACGTGGCCGGGCCTGATCATTGTGCTGCTGGGAATTCCTGTGTACTTTATCTGGTCACGCCGGAGCGCAGCTTTACAAGCCTGAGCAATTAAAAAAGGAGAAACTCTGCATGGCCAATTTGTTGGCGACAAAGCCGATGGATGTGTTGCTTGCCGAATCGAAAGAAGAGAACGAGGACAGTCTTAAGCGGGCGTTGGGCCCGGTCAATCTCATCACACTCGGCATTGGCGCAATTATTGGCGCCGGCATTTTCGTTTTAACTGGCGCAGCAGCGGCCCAATTCGGCGGCCCCGCAATCGTACTCTCGTATATCTTTGCGGGAACCGGATGCGTCTTTGCCGGTCTATGTTATGCGGAGTTCGCCGCTCTCATCCCCATCGCCGGTTCGGCTTACACATATGGCTATGCCACGCTGGGTGAAATTTTTGCCTGGATCATTGGCTGGGACCTAATTCTTGAATACGCTTTTGGTGCAGCGACCGTCGCCTCTGGATGGGCGGGCACGATTGTGGCTTTTTTTCAGGGCTTCGGCATCAACCTGCCGCCAACATTAATCAACGTCCCTGGCACGCAAATGGTGCTCTACCAGAATAAGTGGATGCCATTGGCGACCATCGCAAAGACTCTTACGGATACCGGAATTGATTGGCACACGCTGCCGCACGTGACTGCGATATTTAATCTGGTGGCGTTTCTGGGAATTTTGATGGTGACCACCGTGCTGGTCATCGGCATTAAAGAGTCAGCGAACTTCAATTCTGCGATTGTGTTTGTAAAGCTCGCTGCTGTGCTCATCTTTATTGCGGTTGCAGGAAATTATGTTGCTCACCACATGACGCAGGCCAAAGCCAACTGGACGCCGTTCATCCCGCCGAATACCGGCCAATACGGAATTTACGGATGGTCTGGCATTGCCAGAGGAGCTGCAGTCGTCTTCTTTGCTTACATCGGGTTTGACGCCGTTTCCACTGCTGCGCAGGAAGCAAAGAATCCGCAGAAGGATATGCCCATCGGTATTCTCGGCTCGCTGGGCGTCTGCACCATTCTTTATATTGTGGTTTCATTGCTGCTCACAGGCGTTGTTCACTATTCGCAGTTGAATGTAGCCGCTCCGGTTTCGCTGGCCATGTCTCTCACCGGCGTTTGGTGGGGCAGCTTCCTGGTGAACATTGGCGCCATAGCCGGTTTGAGTACGGTGATGCTGGTGATGTTGCTGGGACAATCGCGCGTGTTCTACTCCATGTCGCGTGACGGCCTGCTCTGGAAATGGGCTGGTGAAATTCATCCTAAATTCCGCACACCCTGGAAATCCACAATCATCGTTGGAATTTTTGTTGCGTTTTTTGCAGCGCTCATTCCCATTGGCGTTCTGGGTGAACTGGTCAGCATTGGAACGTTGCTGGCATTTGTGATCGTGTGCGCTGGCGTGTGGGTGCTGCGTCGCAAGCGCCCAGATATGCCGCG
>DASZMF010000422.1:0-4328 GCA_035552035.1 Candidatus Angelobacter sp. | reverse complement strand
GCAAGTACGCCGGTTACATTGACTGTGCAGTAGATTGAATTGCGGTAGATTTAAATTGCAGTAGATAAGGCAGGTAAATCAAGACACGCAAGGAGCAACAAACATGTCACAGCCGTTTGTAGGCGAGATACGGATGTTTGGTGGTAATTTTGCGCCGCAAGGATGGGCTTTCTGCAACGGAGCAATCCTGTCCATTTCAGATAACGATGTCCTTTTTAATTTGATTGGCACTACATATGGAGGCGACGGGGTGAACACTTTTGCCCTTCCTGATCTCCGCAGCCGGATTCCTATTCACTTTGGAGCAGGATACGTTCAGGGCCAGCGGGGAGGAGCAGAGAGCGTTGCACTCATTTCTGCTAATCTTCCTTCGCACAGCCATATACCCCAGGCCAACGCTACAGCCGGTACTCAGCCAAGTCCGCTGAATAACTTATGGGCCGCAAATACCACTCTTCACAACTATGCCCCCGGCACGCCAGCCGCAGTCATGGCAAGCACGGCGGTAGGCATGGCCGGCGGTTCATTGCCCCATGAGAACATGGTTCCCTACCAGGTAATTAACTTCATTATTTCCTTGTTTGGGATTTTTCCATCACAAAGCTGATGCTGTTCACCAAAAGCTAAAAAGCTAGGAGAAAAGTGTATGGCGCAAGCCTATATAGGTGAAGTAAGAATCGTTAGTTGGAATTTTCCTCCCAGAGGCTGGGCCCTCTGTAACGGACAGCTATTGGCCATCAACCAGAACCAGGCCTTATTTTCAATCCTGGGCACCACGTACGGCGGCGACGGTGTTACCACCTTTGCCCTGCCAAATCTACAGGGACGCATACCAGTGCATTCTGGCAACACAATCGCCCTGGGCGAGCGCGCTGGTGAAACCAGCCACACGCTCTTGATGGCGGAAATGCCTGCGCATACGCATGTCCCGGTAGGCAGTTCCACTCTGCCGCCCACTGCGCCCGCGGCCACCGGAAATCTGTGGTCAGCCGATAATGGCAAACCCTTTGCACCAACCCCCACTGTAAAAATGAACCCTGCATGCATTCAGAATACCGGAAACAATCAGGCGCATGAAAACATGTCGCCCTATCTGGTATTGAATTTCATTATTGCGCTTCAGGGAATTTTCCCATCCCGCAACTAACGAACGGAGAATGACTGTATGGCAGATCAATTTTTAGCGGAAATCAGAATTTTTGCCGGGAACTTTGCGCCCGCCGGCTGGGCACTCTGCAATGGCCAGCTGATGGCTATCTCTCAGAACACAGCCCTCTTTTCTCTTTTGGGCACCACGTATGGCGGCGATGGACGGAGCACCTTCGGCCTTCCTAACCTTCAGAATTCAGCGCCCATTAACTCTGGCCAAGGCCCGGGACTGAGCCAATATGACCTGGGTGAGGTTGGCGGCGTACCGTCAGTCACTTTAACCATGCAGGAGATGGCTGCGCACAATCACAATGCCCTTGCCGTTGCAGCAGCTGGCGGCGGAGACCCCACCAACAATGCCTGGGCAGCCGGCGCCAAAGGTACGGGCAGTCTCTATTCGCCCTCTGTAGCGGCTTCGAATGTTCAAATGAGCCCGAGCAGCCTTATGTTCAACGGAGGCACGGGAAACTCCGCGTTTCCGCACAATAATATGATGCCGTATCTGGGCCTCACCTTCATCATCGCGCTCTCGGGAATCTTCCCGCCGCGAAGCTGAAGCCAACGACAGGTTTTTCTAGAAATCCAGAAGGGCTTTGGAGTTTGCAAACTCTGAAGCCCTTACTGCTGTTTGCGCTACTATGAATCCATGGTTCGTGAAGAACGTGGTTTGGCAGGACATGGTTTGTCGATAAAGGGTTTATCTATAAAAGATACGTCCACTCAGCCCGAGCAGGGTTCCACAGTTTCGGCGGCGAATCCTGGGCCGCACATTCTGGAAACCGGCGTACCTCTGTCGCAGTCAATCATCTGGCGACGGCAGGAAAATTTCTACGCCCAGCGCGGCCTCAAAGCCTGGACGGAAGACCTGGTCCCCAGCTACATCACCAACAATCCGCTGATTGCCGAGATGTACGCTGAGATCGTGGCCGCATATCTTGAAGATTGTCTGGCGCACATACAGAAAAGTTCGCCGCCGATTTCAGCGGACAATCCGCTGCGCATTCTGGAGCTTGGCGCTGGTACGGGAAAATTCTCTTGTCTCTTCCTGCGCAAGCTCTCTGCGCTGTTGCAGGAAACAAAGATCGCGCCGCAAGTAATTCGTTATTGCCTGGCCGATTGCTCGGAAACCCTGATTGCTGAGTGGCGCGCGAATCGCTATCTCGCTGAATTTGCAGACGCTGGGATTTTGGAATTCAAGCTGGTCCGTGCGGAAGCATCGCGCACAAAAGAAGAAAGCCAGACGCAAAAGGCAGGCGCTCCGCTGGTGGTGATTGCCAATTATGTCTTTGATAGTTTGCCGCAAGATGCCTTTATTATTGCCGATGGGGAAATCTCTGAAGCGCTCATCACCACTATAAGTCCAGCCAATGAAAATGGTACTCCCGTCGCGCAGTCTCTGAGCAGCTTGCAGCAATCTTTCAAGAACGTTCCCATCACCCAAGATCGCTATGCGGACAAATCATGGAGCGCCATTCTTGAGCACTATCGCAAGAGCCTGCCGGCTGCGACCATACTTTTTCCCAGCGCCGCGCTCAGTCTTCTGCAAGAGCTCGGCAAATCCTGTGACGGCAGAATGCTGGTGCTGGCCGCTGACAAAGGCTTTACCCGCGAAGACGAACTCGCTTTCAGCCAGGGAACCCCATCAATGGAATTTCATGGCGGAGGCCACTGCTTTTCCCAGCAGGTCAACTTTGATGCGTTTGCCAGATATTTCTGGAGCATCGGCGGAGAAGCGCTGCTTCCGCAAAAACATTTTTCTGCCCTGAATATCTGCGCGTTTCTTCAGCACCCGCCAGCCCAGGAATTTTCCGCCACCCGCAAAGCGTACGAACATGCTGTGAATATGTTTGGTCCTGATGATCTGTTCGCGCTGATGAGCTGGATGAATGCTCACTTGGAATCAGCCAGCGTGCTGCAGGCAATGACTATCCTGCGGCTCACGCACTGGGACACCACTGCGTTCCTGCGGCTCTTTCCCGTGATCGCGCGCCAACTGCGCACAGTCACAGCAGAGCGGTATGATCTTCGCCAGGCTGTGTTGAATACCTGGGCCAATCGCTATCCTGTAACGCACAGCGAAAATGTGCTGGCGTTTAATTGTGGCGTGGTTCTACTCGAACTGCGCTATTTCGCAGAGGCGATGGCCATGTTCAAGACTTCAGAACAGGATTTTGGACGCTCCGCCACCACCAGTTACAACCTTGGCCTGTGCGCTCAAGGTCTTGGCCATCCTGCTGAGGCGCTGGATTACATGATTGACGCCTGCAATCTTGATCCCACGTTTGAGCCTGCTCGCGCTTCTCGGCTTGAGCTGGAAAACGAGAGAGCTTAGCGCAACGCTTTCTTAATAGAAGACCGTTCTTAATAGAAGACCGTTCTTAATAACGACCATTCCTGATGTGAATCGGATGCAATGAATAATCCGAATCACAGGCAGAGCTGCTTCTTAGCGCACGTGCCCCCGGCCATCTGATACTATTGCCGCCGATGATTGTGAAAGAGCCTACAGACACGCCAGCCAAAGCTACAGTAGCAACAACATGGTGGCCACTCGCCATTTTGGTGGCTGTGAACGTTCTCAATTTTTATGACCGCCAGGTTGCCGGCGCGGTGGTTGAGCCGGTCCGCAAAGAATTTTTACTTTCTGATACACAGATTGGATTGCTCAACACTCTGTCACTGATCTTGTATGGTCTCGTTGGGCTGCCGCTGGGACTCATGGCTGACAGAGTCAGCCGCAAAAAACTTCTTGCCGTGGGCATTGTGGTTTGGGCGGCGTTCACTGCCTGCGCGCGCTGGGTGAACAGCTATTCTTTCCTGATGGTCACGCGGCTGGGCGTTGGCGTGGGTGAAGCTACTGCCGCTCCCACGGCCACCAGTTGGATCGGCGATCTTTTTCCCGCCGAGCGCCGCTCCAAGCCGCTGGCGCTCTTTATGCTTGGCGTTCCCGTTGGCGGCGCACTGAGTTTCTTTTTTACCGGACCGATCGCACTTCATTATGGATGGCGCGCCGCCATGGTCGTTGCGGCAGCTCCGGCGTTGCTGCTGGTTCCGCTGTTGCTCATGCTGCGTGAGCCTGCGCGTGGCGCTTCAGAAAAGCGGACATTCGCCCAGGCCGGCGCTGGCTCCATTATGCAGGTGTTGCGCGTCCCTACCTTCTGGTGGATTGCGCTTTCCGG
>DASZMF010000421.1:0-3554 GCA_035552035.1 Candidatus Angelobacter sp. | reverse complement strand
GCCAATATTGAATTGGACGATAAAGGCAAGATCATTGGCGAAATCGTGGATGCCCGTAAAAACGGCAACTTTGTGCTGGTACCGCGTGATGAGGTCGATTACGTGGACGTTAGCCCGAAGCAGCTGGTTTCAGTGGCTGCGTCACTGGTTCCGTTCCTTGAGCATGACGACGCGAACCGCGCTTTGATGGGCGCTAACATGCAACGCCAGTCGGTGCCGCTGCTTCGTGCAGTAGCGCCGTTCGTGGGAACGGGCATGGAAGGCGTAACCGCGCGCGACTCCGGCGCAGTGGTGCTGGCGCGACGCAACGGCATTATTGATTCAGTGGACTCTGAACGAATCATTGTGCGTGTGGAAGGTGAACATCATCCGACCCAGCTTTCACGTGAAGTGGGCAGTGATATTTACCAGCTCACAAAATTCAAGCGTTCAAACCAGAACACATGCATCAACCAGAAGCCGGTGGTCAAAAAAGGCGATCGCGTTATTAAAGGTCAGGTCATCGCTGACGGACCTTGCACGGACAAGGGCGAATTGGCTCTTGGACGCAACGTGCTCGTGGCTTTCATGCCATGGCGCGGTTACAACTTTGAGGACGCGATCCTGGTTTCAGAGAAGATGGTGAAAGAGGATTACTACACCTCCATTCACATTGAAGAATTTGAAATCGAAGCGCGCGACACGAAACTTGGCCCTGAAGAAATTACCCGCGATATTCCAAACGTGAGCGAATCTGCGCTGCGCGATCTGGATGAGAGCGGTGTGATCAGAATCGGCGCCACCATTAAACAGGGCGACATCATTGTGGGCAAGGTAACGCCAAAGGGCGAAACCCAGCTCACTCCAGAGGAGAAGCTGCTGCGCGCCATCTTCGGTGAAAAAGCCGGCGACGTGCGTGACGCATCACTCAACTGCCCTCCGGGAATTGAAGGCACGGTAGTTGACGTGAAAATCTTTTCCCGCAAAGGCCAGGAAAAAGATGAGCGCGCCAAGGCCATTGAAGCTTCACAGATTGAGCGGCTGGAAAAGAACCTGGCTGATGAAATCCGAATCCTGACGGACGAGCGTTTGAAGCGTCTTGAAGCCATCCTGGGCAGTAAAGAAGTCCAGGCTGACCTGCATGACGAGCGCACCAACAAACGCCTGCTCACCAAGGGCGGCATTCTCGATCGTGAAACCATTGAGCGTATTTCCACGCGCAACCTGAAGCGTATTAAATACGCTGACAAGGACCCGCGCGTTAACGAGCAGATTGATGAAATCGAAGAGATGACCTCGCGCCAGATTGACGTTTTGCGCAAGATCACCAACGAGAAAATCAGCAAGCTGCAAAAGGGCGACGAGCTGCCTCCTGGCGTAATCAAGCTGGTGAAGTGCTACATCGCCATGAAGCGCAAACTCAGCGTGGGAGACAAGATGGCAGGCCGTCACGGCAACAAAGGCGTGATTGCCCGCATTCTTCCGGAAGAAGATATGCCGTACCTGGCAGATGGTACTCCGGTGGAGATCGTGCTCAACCCGCTCGGCGTACCTAGCCGTATGAACGTGGGACAGATCCTGGAGACACATCTGGGCTGGGCCGGCTATCACCTGGGCGAGCGCGTTGCTGAATTTCTGAAAGAAAACACGCGTGAAGAAGTTGTTCGTCGCGAACTGAAGAGCATTTTCAAGGACACTCCGTTCCTGGAGAAGATTACGTCCCTGGAAGATGACGAACTCATGCATGTGGCCAAAACATTCACCAAAGGCGTGTTCTTTGCCTCGCCGGTGTTTGACGGTTCGCGTGAAGTTGAGATCAAAGCCATGTTGCGTGAAGCAGGACTGCCGGAATCTGGCAAGACTGATCTTTATGACGGCATGACGGGCGACAAGTTCGAGCAGCCGGTTACGGTGGGCTACATCTATATGCTGAAGCTCTCCCACCTGGTTGACGACAAGATTCACGCACGCTCCATTGGACCGTACTCGCTTATTACCCAGCAGCCGCTGGGCGGAAAGGCACAGTTCGGCGGACAGCGTTTTGGAGAAATGGAAGTCTGGGCGCTTGAAGCATACGGCGCGGCTTACATTCTGCAAGAGCTGCTCACCGCAAAATCAGACGACGTATTTGGCCGCACCAAGATTTATGAGGCCATTGTGAAGGGCGAAGCCGCCATTGAACCGGGCGTGCCAGAGTCATTCAACGTGCTGATCCGCGAATTGCAGTCGCTCTGTCTGGACGTGGAGCTGATCAAAACTGAAGGCGGCAAGAAACAGACTGCCGTGGCGGCTGATTAATTGAGGGTGTGGGCCAATGGCCCACATCACCCTTTCATTCAGGCGCGTCTCAACTCCGGATTGCTTCCGACTGGAGTTGAGACCAGAGCAAGAGATATGCAGCAATCGGGAGCCGCACGCGGTGGCGTAAGTGCCGCACGGAGGACACCTTGTACCGTTCAAGTCCATTTGATCTCGGCAACACCATTACTGATTTCGATTCGATTCGAATCAGCCTGGCCTCACCGGAGAAAATCCGGAGCTGGTCGCACGGCGAAGTAACCAAGCCGGAAACCATTAATTACCGCACTTTTAAACCGGAGCGCGATGGCTTGTTCTGCGCCCGCATCTTTGGCCCGGTCACGGACTGGGAGTGCCTGTGCGGCAAATACAAACGAATGAAACATCGCGGCGTAATCTGCGACAAGTGCGGCGTTGAAGTCACACTGTCCAAGGTACGCCGTGAGCGGCTGGGCCACATTGAGCTGGCGTCGCCGTGCTCACACGTGTGGTTCTTTAAAGGCCTGCCTTCACGCATTGGCCACCTGCTGGATATTTCACTGCGCGATCTCGAATCCGTGCTTTATTTCGAGTCTTACGTAGTGGTCGATCCAGGCGAGGCGCCGGTAAAAGATCGCGAAGTCATCAAGGAAGAACAGCGTTTCCGCGAGCTGGATGTGCAGTATCGCGCGACCGGTTTCAAAGCCATGATGGGCGCTGAGGCCATCAAGGAAATTCTGAAGCGCGTGGAAGTGGAAGAGCTTTCAGTTGAACTGCGCGAGAAGATGAAGCATGAAACTTCTCTGCAGAAGCGGCTGAAGTATGCCAAGCGGCTGAAAGTGGTTGAAGCGTTCCGCAAGAGCGGCAACAAACCGCAATGGATGATCCTGGATGTAATCCCGGTCATTCCGCCGGAGCTGCGTCCTTTGGTTCCATTGGATGGCGGTCGCTTTGCCACGTCTGACTTGAACGATTTGTATCGCCGCGTGATCAACCGCAACAACCGCTTGAAAAAGCTGATGGACCTGCATGCGCCGGAAGTGATTGTGCGCAATGAAAAGCGCATGTTGCAGGAATCAGTGGATGCACTGTTTGACAACGGACGCCGCGGCCGCGTGCTGCGTGGCGCGAATAATCGTCCGCTGAAATCGCTCTCAGATACTCTGAAGGGCAAACAGGGCCGCTTCCGCCAGAACCTGCTCGGCAAGCGCGTGGATTACTCAGGCCGTTCCGTGATCGTAGTTGGTCCGGAACTCAAGCTGCACCAGTGCGGCTTGCCTAAGAAGATGGCGCTCGAG
>DASZMF010000420.1:0-2606 GCA_035552035.1 Candidatus Angelobacter sp. | reverse complement strand
GTTGAGCCAGATGTTGTCCCACCATTTCATCGTCACCAGGTCGCCAAACCACTGGTGCGCCATCTCGTGCGCCAGCACCTCAAACACCGCGTGGTGGGATTCCACCGACGAATTCTTGTCATCGATAAACAACAGTGATTCGCGATAGAAAATTGCTCCCGTATTTTCCATGGCGCCTGCCTCAAAGTCCGGCAGGCCGACAATATCCAGCTTTCCAAACGGATAAGGAATGCCGTAATACTGGTCGTAAAACTTCAGTATCTCTGCGGCATAGCGCACTGCGGCCGTTCCCAAAGGCTTTTTGTCCGGAGTCCCGCAAACGCGTATGGGAATATTGTCTGAAGAGCCTTCATTGCATTCAAAATCACCCACCGCCATCGCCACCAGATACGTTGACATCTGCGGTGACGTGGCAAACTGGATTGTATGTTTCCCGTCCACCGGTCCCGGCGTGTCAGAAATAATGCGTCCGTTGGAGATGGCCGTATCGCCTTTATCGACGACCAGCACTATGTCAAACTTGGCCTTGAATGCCGGCTCGTCAAAAGAAGGAAAGGCGCGACGCGCATCAGTATTCTCAAACTGTGTAGTCGCGTAATTGCGATCTTTGCTTTTTGCCAGATAGAAGCCGCGCAGCTTGTCATTCAGAATGCCCGTGAACTTCACGTGGACGCTCACCGCTCCCGGCTGCAAAATATCGGCCACAGTGAGCGTGGCCTGCTCTTTTCCCGGGGCAAAAGTCCATTCTCCTGCCTGCGTTTTGCCGTCCTGCGTGACCGTTGTTTCCCCAAGCTCCAGTTCGATTGCGTTGAGCGTGATCGAATTGGTCGGCTGGTTTACCTCCACGTCCATCGTCTCTTCGCCGATGAAAGTCGCCTTCTGCAAATCCGGCGTAAAGGTCAGGCTATAGTGCTTGGGAGTCACGCCGTAAGGCAGGCGCTGTGCTCCGGCCAGCAATGGCAGGCAGACAAGAAGGACCCAGACGAGTTTTTTCAGTGGCGACATTTTTCTCCTTGGAGCTTGGACTTGCGGCGTTCTGAAGAAGTATTTTACTTTGCTGCGGCTTTGCAGGGATGCTGCGTGATCCTGGGCACTCTGCCGCCCTTGATTACCGTAGCGCAAAGACTCGGCCTGTAGTCCTTGCCATCCCAGTCATAAACCGTTGTTTCCATTTTCACGTCACTTATCTCAAATTGCCCGGTCAAAGAAGGCATACCTAATTTGACGATCTTCATGGGATGAAGTGAGGCATATTTTTCATGCAGCGCCAGCCGGTATCGCTGACCATTGTGCAGATACACCAGACTATCGCAATTCGGCCCCTGGCAATGGCACCCGCCTTGCACCGCGACAATCGTTCCTGCATCGCGCCCACCTGAATGGATTGGTGCCTCCGTCAAAGTTGGTTCACTATCTTTCGCATCGGCAGAGGGTGTGCACGCAGCATCGCGCATTGCCGCCTCTTTCAATTCAGGCGACAAGCTTTCCTGCTGCGCCGCGCCTGCCACTATGAATCCACTCAACAAAATAAATGCCAATACTATATTTAGTTTAGTCATTAGGGCCTGGAAATCTGCGTTCTAGATCTATTAAGGGAAGATACCACACGAGATACCGCCAAACCGTTGTTCAAACAGGTCCGGGGCATTCCCGCACGGCGTTTCTGTACCGGGCGGCCACAAGTCACCCTGCGGCCCAACCACCACCGCGGTCTGCGGAAAGTCCGCGCTGGAAAGCGACTGCAACACCGGCAGGATCTTCATCTCCGCATCCATCTTCGGGCCGCCCGGCTTCTCTTGCTTCACCGGATAAACCTTGCCACGCAGAAATGTTCCATCCGACGCAAGATGCGCTTCCAACACCAGTGAAAGCCCATTCTCTGCGTTGAGATTGAATGGCCCATACGTGGCGAAGTTTCCCAGAGAATACGCCATCAGCTTGCCCTGGTAAACTTCAATCGCCCGGACCACATGCGGCCCGGAGCCCAGTACCATGTCAGCGCCGGCATCAATCGCGGCATGCGTAAACCTGCGCAGGTCACCGCGATCTTCACCCAGAAACGTTTCATCGCCTTCCAGAACATGCTGGTGCGTCGCGCCTTCCGCTCCACCGTGAAACCCAACAATCACCAGATCAGACTCTGTCTTCAGTGAGCGGATGGTCTGCAGCGATGCGTCGAGATCAAGAAAGTTATACGCTCCCGGATACGTGGCGAATGCAATAATCGCGACCCTTCTGCCTTTCACCATGAGACGAGCAATATCGCCGACCTCGCCCGTGTGCGTGATCTGCACCGAATCCAGCACCTGCCGTGAACTGGCGCGGCCGTCCAGACCAAAGTCCATGGCATGGTTGTTGGCCAATCCCATGGCGGTGAATCCCGCGTCTTTCAGATATTTGCCATAACGCGTGGGCACGCGAAAAGCAAAACACGTGCCAATCTTCTTGCCGCGACACTTTGCCGAGTCGCCACCATCCACGATTGGGCCTTCAAGGTTTCCATAAACAATGTCGCCGCGCTTCAGAAACGGCGTGACCTCAGTCAGCAAATCAGCGCCATCATTCGGCGGCAGCGTGGACTCGTCAGGAAAAGTGGTTCCCAGCAT
>DASZMF010000419.1:0-9840 GCA_035552035.1 Candidatus Angelobacter sp. | reverse complement strand
AAATCAAGAGCATCATTGATGGCCTAGATGAATACAGCAAAGAAATGTTGCTCGCTAACGCACGAATAAAAGTTCCACACAAAGGCGTATAATCCCGCTGCTATGCCGAAAATGCCGCCAGATCTTTTTATGGATATTTTGCTTGAAATCGCTACAACATCAATCCGCAATTGGGGCAGCGCCTTAATGGTTGCACAAGAAGTCCCTCAATGGCATGACAAGTATGAAGCGGCACAACATCCGACAACGGAAACTCTTGCGAAGATTCTCCGAGAGATGGCCGCAGCGGTAAAAGAAGACCGGGACATTGATCCGGCACAGAATGAATCGCTTCGCAAAGCATTTGCAGAACTTGCGCGCAAGCCGAATTAGGATTTGTGCTGATATATTTCTCCATCACAGGAAATCCATCAGCGCTATTGCTGCTCATTTTTCCTCCAAAAGCGAATTTAAACCGTCATTTCCCGCGAAAAACCTCTTAATCCCGTTAGTCAGTCAGCTATATTATTACCTCAAAAAGTAAACTGCGAGCTATGAGCACAGCCAATTTCATTGGAGCGATTGACCAGGGGACCACGAGCACGCGGTTCCTGGTGTTTGACCGCGCGGGCAAGGCAGTGGCCAGCGCACAGAAGGAGCATCGCCAGATTTATCCGCAGCCGGGTTGGGTAGAGCATGACGCCGAAGAGATCTGGCAGCGGACACAACAGGTAATGGCTGAAGCGATGGCACATGCCAGACTCAAGGCCGGTGATCTGGCAGCGATTGGCATTACCAACCAGCGTGAAACTACCGTGGCATGGAACCGCAAGACCGGCAAGCCGCTGGCGAATGCGATTGTCTGGCAGGATACGCGTGTCGCCCCCGAAGTGGCGCGACTCTCACGCGAGTTTTTTTCTAATAAATCCGTTTCTCATAAACCAAGCAATGAGTTTTTCCGGGGCCGCACAGGGCTGCCGCTCTCAACTTACTTCAGCGCGCTCAAGCTGCGGTGGATCCTTGAAAATGTTTCTGGAGCGCGGCAGCAGGCCGAGGCGGGCGAAATTCTTTTTGGCAACATCGACACGTTTCTGTTGTGGAAGCTGACTGGCGGCGAGAAGAGCGGCATCCACCTGACCGACGTGACCAACGCCAGCCGCACGCAACTCATGAACCTGAAAACTCTGGCGTGGGACGCGGAGTTGCTGCGCGCGTTTTCTATTCCGGCGCCGATGCTGCCGGAGATTCGGTCGAGCAGCGAAATCTACGGACACGTGGCGGACGGCCCGCTCAAAGGCGTGGCCATCGCCGGAATTCTGGGCGATCAGCAGGCAGCATTAATCGGACAGACATGCTTCAAGAGCGGCGAAGCCAAGAATACCTACGGCACCGGCTGCTTTCTGCTGATGAATACGGGTGAGCAGGCGGTGGAGTCAAAGCACGGTCTGCTCACAACCGTGGCATACAAACTGGGTAATGCGCCGGCGCATTATGCGCTGGAAGGCAGCGTGGCCATGGGCGGAGCGCTGGTGCAGTGGCTGCGGGACAATCTTGGGCTGATCCAGACGAGCGCGGAGATAGAAGCACTGGCGCAGAGTGTGGAAGACAATGGCGGCGTATATATTGTTCCGGCATTTTCCGGGCTGTACGCGCCTTACTGGAAAGAGAGTGCACGCGGCGTGATTGCCGGGCTTACACGCTATGCCAACAAAGCGCACCTGGCGCGCGCGGTGCTGGAAGCCGTGGCTTTCCAGACACGAGAGGTAGTGGAAGCCATGGAGCAGGATTCCGGCATTCAACTAAAAGCGCTTCGCGCGGATGGCGGGATGGTGGAAAACAATCTGCTGATGCAGTTTCAAGCCGATATCCTGGACCGCGAAGTGGTATTGCCGGCAATCAGGGAGACCACCAGCCTGGGCGCAGCGTATGCCGCTGGGCTGGCGGTGGGATTCTTCAGCAGCGTGGAAGCGCTGTGCGGCCACTGGTCGGCTGAGAAAACCTGGAAGCCGGCGATGCGGCAGGACCAACGGGAGCAGATGTATGGGCAATGGAAGAAGGCGGTCACAAAATCGTTCGACTGGGTCGAGACTTAAAAATTGAGAACTTAAAGTAGCGCCTAAAATGCTGCTAACCATCAGATGGTTTGCGATATCTAAGTCTTTGCCATATCTAAACCAGTGGAAATTGGGAACATTCTGCCGGTTGCGGTGTCGATAATCCAATTGCACAAGCACGCTTCCTAAATCGCGGGAGATCCTATGAAGAGCTGCTTCCTTATTATTCTGTTTGCTTTATTGACGATGCAAAGATGGTCTGCTCAGGTTTCAGGGAAGATACTGGACACGGAAGGCAAGCCCATGGCCGGCGTTGAAATCATCTATAAGAATGTTGGGCTGGTCACTGACGGCCAGAGCGAGCTCCCAAAAATCATTGATGGAAATGGCCGCATCTACAAGATGAAAACCGACAACGCCGGCACTTTTCTTTTTGTTGGCATGGATTACGGCATCTATCAGATTGAGATCAAAGACGCGGAAGGCAAGACTTTTTATACCAGTAAAACCCGGGTGGGAGACAATACCGACCCAAACGTTTCCAATGTTTTGCAGGTTGATCTTTCAAAAGCAGAAGCGAAGATGGTGGAGCCGGGCGCGGAAACCAACCTGTCCGCAAAAAAATTAACCAAAGAGCAAGCTCAATTGGTCCGCCAGGAAAAAGCCAATGCGCCCATGATCAATCGCCTGATTGTGCAGTTTCATGGCGCCACTGACAGCCAGGATTGGCCACAGGCCATCGACTTACTGCAGCAGTTGATTGTGCTGGACAGCAACCGCTGGGAGTTTTACCAGAACCTGGGTGCACTGCAGTCCAACGAGGAGCACTGCCAGGACGCTGTACAAAGTTTTGCCAAGGGAGTGAACGTGGCGGAAAAACTGCTGGCCACGGCGGACAATCCGGTTGAGACGCGCAAAAATATTGGCGAGATGCTGCTGGCCGAAGGCGATTGCTACGGACGAATGGACAAGCCGGATGAGGCAGTGGCGTGGTTTGAAAAAGCAGCGGCCGCCAGTCCGTATCCAGCATTGGCGGATTATCGCGCATGCAACACGCTCACCAACAACGGCAAGACTGAGGCAGCGATTGTAAAGTGCAAGCTGGCCATCGCAGAAGATGCAACGCAGTGGGACTATTACCAGGTGCTGGGCGGCGCGCTGCTGGCGGCAAACCAATCATCCGATGCACTAGATGCGTATGAAAAAGGCATTGAGGTGGCCAGAAAAACGCTGGAAGAAACGCCTGATTCCGCCAGAACCAAAACCGGCCTGGGGCAGATGCTGAACTCAGAAGGCAACCTGCTGGTGAGCCTGCGCAGGCTGGAAGAAGCGGTTGATATATTTGCCGAGGCCGCGGAGGTGGCGGCGTATCCGGCGATGCCTTATTTCAACCTCTGTGCCACCTACTACAACTTGAAGCGTGAAGACGCGGCGCTGGCAGCCTGTGAGCGCGCAACCGCTTCTGATCCAACCTTGTCTGATGCTTATTACATTCGAGGCGCCATTCTGTTTGGCCGGGGGAAGAAAGAGCACGGCAAGTATGCAGTCCCCACGGGGACTACGGAGTCACTGAATAAATATCTGGAGTACGCGCCTACCGGGCAACATGCCGATGCGGTGCGGAACATGATCAACAAACTGAGTGAGGAATTGCCGGACGCGGCTGCGGCCACAAAGAAATAGTGAGTGGGAGGAATAGACAGAGATCCTGAGCAGGATTTTTCTCTCAGCCGGTCAAACAATATTGCTTTCTGCCATCTGCTGGCCACCTGCACACGCAAGAGTGAATCCTATGGCTGTGCAACGCAGAGATTTTTTAAAAGGCATGGCCATGGCAGGACTCTCAGTGAAAGGCGGACTGGCCCATGGCGTGACCGCAACAACGCAGGCTGCGGCTGGGGGCCGGCAGGAAGGCAATTCCATGATTTATCGCACGCTGGGTAAGACGGGGGAACGTGTGTCCGCGATTGGCATGGGCGGCTTTCATATTGGACAGCCTAAATTGTCCGATGATGAAAGCCTCAAGCTAATTCGCGCGGCCATTGATGGCGGCATCAATTTCATGGACAACTCATGGGATTACAACCAAGGCGACAGCGAAGTCCGCATGGGCAAGGCGCTGAAGGATGGCTATCGGCAAAAAGTTTTTTTGATGACCAAGCTCGATGGCCGTACCAAGGAAGAAGCCACGAAGCAGATCAATGAATCGCTGCAAAGATTGCAGACAGACCATCTTGACCTGATCCAGCACCATGAGATTATTCGCTTTGACGACCCTGACAGAATTTTTTCTGAAGGCGGCGCGCAGGAAGCAGTGCTAGATGCAAAGAAGGCCGGCAAGGTACGTTATATAGGATTCACCGGCCACAAAGATCCGCACATTCACCTGTACATGCTGGAGGTGGCGGCGAGAAACAACTTTCATTTTGACACCGTGCAGATGCCGCTGAACGTAATGGACGCGCACTTCCGCAGCTTTGGCAAACTGGTGCTCCCGAAATTGGTGGAGCAACAGATTGGCGTACTGGGAATGAAGTCGATGGGCGACCACATTATTTTGAAGAGCGGCGTGGTGAAGCCGCTGGAGTGCCTGCACTATGCGCTGAACCTGCCAACATCCGTGGTGATTACTGGCATTGATAGCCAGGAAATATTGCAGCAGGCTTTTGAGGCAGCAAAAACTTTTAAGCCGATGAGCCATGAAGAAGTTGCCGCGCTGCTGGCCCGGACAGAGAAGGTGGCTGCCAACGGCGAGTACGAGCTATTCAAAACTTCAGCGCACTTTGATTCCACGGCGCATCATCCGGAGTGGCTGGGAGGGCAATCACCGCGGGTTGAGAAGCTGGCTGGGCCGCCGGGGTAGGCATTTTGTTTTATTGATCCGTGCCGAGCGAGACGAATTCGGTTTTTACGTCACCGTTAGAGCTGATGGTGTGAAGAGCGAACCCAAGCTGTCCGCTCCATGGGAGAAGCCGGCTGGTGCTGGGCGCAACGTGCCAGGTAATTCCGTCGCGCTCAAAAACGCCGCCGACGTGCCAGTGGCCGACCAGCATGTGTTTGACGCCGAGTTTGTGCAAAAGATCCATCTCGCGCGAGCGGTATGGCTCAGTGATGACCCAATAGGGTTTGGGATCAGGAATCAGATTGTCTGCCCTAAAGACGGGAATGTGCTGGATGCCGATAATGATTTTTCCGCCGTGGTCGTCGGAACTTTGGGAGCCCTGTCCGCCGTCGTCTGAGGCTTGCGGCGAGTCATCATCTTTTCTTTTGTTGTGGTGGCGGCGATCCTTGTTGTTGGTATCACGGTTGTTGGTATCACGGTTGTCTGCGTTACCGCCTGAATCTGGATGCGAGAGCCACCGGAGCATCTTCTCGCCTTCAGCTTCAGTATCTGGCGGCATTGGTTCCAGGGACTGAAGACCGAATTTGTCATAATTGCCGAGGAGTTGAGAATCAATCACCAGGAAGGTTATGCCTTTGACTTGAAAGCGATAGTAATCTGGCCCGAAAACATTGCGATATTGCTGCACATCGTTTGTATGGACATCATGATTTCCTGGCGCGTAATAGAACGGGGCTTTCAGGCCTTTCAGAATCTGGCGGGCGCGCTGCCACTCTTCAGGGTTCTCACCGATATCTCCGCTGAGGACTACGGCGTCAGGGTGGAGGGCGTTAATCATATTGACCGCGCGGCGCAGATTTTCTGCGGCGTTGGGCGAGTGGACTTCACCCAGATGCGTGTCGCTGATCTGGGCAATCGTAACCTGGGCGTTGGCTGGAGACTGCAAGACGATGACAAGAACACAAATCATCGCTATAAAGCAAAAGTTCCTGGCGAACGCGGCTCGTCCGCGCGGAAGCAGCTTTTTCATATTTCAACTCTCATGGATATATCTATAAGAACCTATTTTCAGCCGCGGAGTTGTCAGCAGCCCTGCTTCATGGGTAACCTGTTCTCGGGGAAATGGAACTTTCAGAGCGTAAAGGCATCTAATCTTTATGGAAAATTTACAAACTGTGGTTTTAGGCGGCGGATGCTTCTGGTGTATTGAAGCGGTGTTTGACCGCATGCAAGGGGTTGCGTCAGTGGAGTCAGGCTACATGGGCGGACTCATTGAAAATCCCACGTATCGGCAGGTGTGCAACGGAGACACTGGACACGTTGAAGTGGTGCGTGTGAATTTTGATCCCAGCCAGACAAGCCTGCATGAAGTGCTGGAAGTATTCTTCACCGTACACGATCCTACGACGCTCAACCGCCAGGGCAATGATGTGGGCACGCAATATCGGTCGGCCATTTTTTATTCGTCGGAAGAGCAGTATCGCGAAGCGAAAAAAGTGATTGAAGAGATCAATGCCGCGCACATATGGCCCGGCCCGATCGTTACGTCACTGGAGCCGGCCAGCAAGTTTTATATTGCGGAAGATTATCACCAGGAATATTTCACCAACAATGGCAACCAGCCTTATTGCCAGTTCGTGGTGGCGCCCAAGGTGAAGAAGTTCCAGGAGAAGTTTGCCAAGAAGCTGAAAGCTAAAGCTGTTTAAATTCCAGGCAAAGTGCTGAATACAATTTTATTGGGCAGAGCCGCAAACTCCGCCCAATTCTTTTTATGGGATATGCTTGAACCGTGCGTGATTCCCTGCCCATCGCCGACGGCAAGCTGATCCAGATTGTGGATGCAGCTCTGGCTGAGGCCGCGCGCAAAAGCGGCGAATGGCTCGTCTGCCACAAAGGCTGCACGCAATGCTGCTATGGACCATTCTCAATCAGCCAACTTGACGGTGCACGGCTGCGCAAAGGTCTGGATGATCTCACCGTGAGCGATCCGCAGCGCGCGACGCAGGTCCGCAAACGCGCGAAGCAGGCAGTGAAGCGGCTTGGAGCAAACTTTCCTGGCAATCCTAAGACTGGCGTCTTGAATGAGAACGAAGATGCTGAAGAACGATTCGCAGAGTTCGCCAATGACGAGCCGTGTCCGGCGCTTGATCCAGAAACCGGCGGATGTGATTTGTATTCCGCGCGTCCCATGACGTGCCGGGTATTTGGGCCGCCGGTACGTTCAGGGCCAGAAAACGGATTGGCCGTATGCGAACTTTGTTATCACGGTGCAACCGATGAGCAGATTGCCGCCTGTGAGATGACACCCGATCCGGATGATCTGGAAGAAAAATTGATTCGCACGCTAGAAAAGAAGACTGGCAAGCACGGAAACACAATTGTGGCGTACTGCTTAGTGGATTGAGCTTTACTTATTTTTTCACGGCCATCTTTCTTTACACCTGTCTTTTTTTCATAGCTGTCTTTCAATTTTTAAAATCAAAAAAATATTTTCGCTCTCTCACATCCAAGCAGAGCTGGGGAGCGTAATACACGCGGAGGTAACACCCCAAATGCTTTCCAAAGTACGCCATGTTATGGCAATCGCTACATTCTCACTATTCTCATTGTTCCTGGTTGCCGCGGCTTCGGCACAGATCAAGGTCAACCAGACTGACGGTTTCGGTAAAGATCAGCTTCTGACTTTCACATATGGACAGAGCTTCTCCTGCATCCATCAGCCTTTTGACGATCTCGACAACAACGGCATCGTCGCTGCTTCTGATCCAGCGGAATTTCAACGCCCGCGCTGCACCATTGGCCATCAACCCACCATTGGCCCAACCGGCGATCCCATTGACCATGTAGAGACGCTGTTCGTTATCACGCCATTTTTTGAGACCAACGTGAACGAACCTGCATTCACTCCGGAGCTTGGCGCGGCGCTGAAATCGCTGTTCGGCTTCGTTCCGGATTCATTCAAGATTCATCCCGGCGTTGACGTGCAATGCCCCGAGCCTGGTCTTCCGTTGACCGATCAAAAAGGCGCGCCTGGCACATGCACCATGCATACTTCGGTGATTGATCTTGGTCCATTGCTCAGCCAGCTTGGCCTCGTTCCCGCGGGAACTCCGATTGTGACGCCGACCATCAACCACAGCCACATCATTGATCAGCAACTGCACACCGGCCCAATCTGGTGGCAGGTTGTGTCGGTGTTGATTACCGATCCCAATGAATGGCCCACAGCGGACGGCAAGAAAGGCATTACGTCACTCAAGAAGCTGCGCGATGCACAGGCATTGGGCAAAGCCAGCGCCGATGTGCCAACCAACTTCTTCCTGTTCTTTGGTTCAGACGTAAAAGCCCACGGCGGCCACTAAAGAGTTGGTCAACTAAAAAGCTGGATAGATTGGAAGTACGGGAGTGAGTGAAATCATTCCCGTGTTTTTATTTTGAGCAGTGTCGTGTGCGACGGGACAAGAATTTTTGCGACACGCAGTTCAGAGCGCGGCATACACGAGTCTTACGCGGTAGCTGACAGTTTTTTCGCGAGCGATTCGATCACAGAGGTCAGGTCTTCTAAAACCTCTTCCGGCAAGCCAAGATTGGCGGCGCGCATTGCGGCCACAGGGTCTTTTGAAAACAATTCCGCATTCACGGCGGAACTGCGAATCCAGGCATTTAACTTAGCTTCACAACTTGCCAATTCCAACAGGAGCCGATCAGTGCCGATTTGAGCGTGAGTACAAATATCTTCCATCACAGCCAGCTTAACCCGTAACGTAAGAACTGCAGCATAAAGCTTGCAAAATTTTCTCTTATAATCCTATTTCGGAATTAGATTAAACAAATATATGCTGCGGGCATATAGAAGACCGGCCCTTACCTGAATTGTTTTCGCTAAGCTCCTGCCGAGACTGGCATGTCAGAGATCACGCCTTCAGGAATGTGGTATCGCTGGGAGCGTGGCAGTTTGCCGAGCAGCCCCAGGGTAAAGAAGCCACCGGCAACAACAAGGAAAGTAATCAGACGCACGCGTCCCAGAGAGATAACCGACAGATCAAAATATTTGCCCAGCCGCCACATGGCCCATCCGGCGAGCTGTGTGGGGACAACTACCCACACGGCAACATAAAACCAGCCTTTTTCAGCACCTTCATTGCGCGTGGAGCGCTGCGCGCGCGGCGTGAAATTGAAGACGGTCGCCAGCACAACGAGCCCAGCCAGCGGGTAATAAAGTTTGGTGAAGAGATCGTTGATGATCCAGCGGCCGGTAAAAAAATTAATAGCCAGGCCAATCAGGTTGATGGCGAAGGGCACCAGCAGGTCAATCCACGCGGCGGTATAGCAGACCACGCGATACCAAAGATTTGGCTTGGGCTCACCATAATGCGTGATGTAAGGCCGTGGCTCGCCTCCAGGAAGGCGTCCGGCAAATCCGCGCCACGCGCAAACAGCTGTTACGATTGCCAGCCAGATCCAGTGCCGCCTGTCTGGCCCATGCGCGTACAGCGCAGCGGTAAGGTGGCCGGGCAGAATCCAGAAAACCCATATCCAGATGGGAACATGCAGCACGCGGTAATAGTTTTTGTTCTTCTCACGCTCAACGACTTTTTTCATGTGGGGTCAGAAAGTTATTTTAATATGCGAAACCTTGAAGGGCAAAAACTTTACCACTGATAAACACTGATTTGAAAACAAAACCAAAACCATTGAACCACAGAGGACACGAAGGAACACGGAGGAAAAACGTAAGAGCAAACCTTGCTGCGGATTTAAACTTGCCATGATCTGCGAGCAGAAGACAAAATATTGAAGCCGTCAGTAAAAATTCTTCTCGTCTTTTCTATCGCTTTTTCCTCCGTGCTCCTTCGTGTCCTCTGTGGTTCAAGGTTTTGGTTTTGCCATTTCACGGAAGGCCTCAACAATCAATTCTGGCTGATCAAGATGCACCCAATGCGCGCTTTTGGCGGTGATGATGTG
>DASZMF010000418.1:0-1746 GCA_035552035.1 Candidatus Angelobacter sp. | reverse complement strand
CGTTCTTGATCACAATTTGCCCGCCGATGAACACGGCGCTTCATCCTCAATGAGGCCCTAGCCCGGATATCTCACCGGAACGCCGCATAACGGAAAAAAGTGCTCGCGCGTCGTTTTTTGGAGGCGGTATAGTCGGCGGTTCATTTTATGAGCGGCAAAAATGGGCAAGCGGCGCGGTGGAATTAGTCTGATCGTAAGAAGAAAGCGTATTTGTTCATTTTTCGTGTGCTTCACTACGCGTCTTCATAACGCCGTGGCGGCGATTTTGATTTCAAGTGGCGGTTGAGATTGGTCTGATTTTGCTGCTGCTTCAGCAGCGCAGGTTCGTCCAAACCTGCTGGTACAGGTCCTGCCACGGATAACTGGATGACATCGAAACCCAGACTTTGCGCACCGTCACCCGAATTTGTGCGCCGATCTTAAGGAGCTTCGTGCGTATAGTCGACACCTGCGCCTCAGCCAGTGCAGTCGCCTTTAGTCCCAGCCGCCGCAGTCCGCTCACCAGAATGTAGGCCATGGCCGACAGATAGAGCCTCAGTTGATTGGCTCGCATCGTCTCCGTGCTTACCCGGCCGGCAAACAGACTGAACTGTTCTTTGATGCGGTTCTCCATGTCGCCACGCGCGCAGTAGAGTTCTTCGTACAAAGCCTTTGCCGGCCACTGCTCCCTTGTTAAGGAGGTCACAACGAAGCGCGGATTCTCTTTTCCGTCGATGTGTTCCGCTTTCGCCGCCACGCGCCGAGTGCGGTCCCAGCCTCCTTTCTTCGTCTTCTTGGTCTGGTATTCGAACTCAGTGAACACTCTTGCCGGCTTTCTTGTCTGACTCCACTGCTGAGTGGCTTCGTGCATCTGCGCACCAATGATTTTGCGCAGTTTCTTGTTACGCGGCATACCGAACACAAAGTCCACACCTTGGCTCTCACACCAACTCATGATCTCGTTGCGGCAGAAGCCGGAGTCTCCGTGCACAATGATTTTTACCCCTGGCCAAGCCGTTCGAATCTGCTTCACAGTTCTTTCTATTTCCTGCCGGCTGCCAAAGGCGGCATCGTGATTGGCCTCGCGCAAGCGCGCGCACAAAACATGTTCGCCGCAAAAGATGTAAAGCGGCAGATAGCAGTAGCAGTCGTAATAGCCATGAAAGAACCTTCCCTCCTGCCTGCCGTGCAGCGGCAGGTCGGTGGTATCGACATCCAGGATGATCTGTTCCGGAGCCTGCTGGTGGGACTCGATGAATATTTTCACCAGCAGTTCATCCACCGCCTCTGGCCGCAACGTTATTTTCTTGTAACGGTCTGGTTTGTCGCGGCCCAGTTCCAGCCGGTTCAGCGTGCTCTTACCCGCCAGTGGTTGCTCCAGTTCGGCGCGCCCCGCCAGAATGCTGAACACCGGATCGCTGCGCAGTTGTTCGTGATCGTTAAGGTCTTCGTATCCTAGCGCCAAACCGTAGATTCTTTGCGCCAGCATCTCTAAAACCGAATGCTCTACCTGGTTCTGATTGCGCCCATCGACAAAGCACTCGGCAAGCCGCGGAAGTAAATTCAGACGCCTCTCAATTTGACGCAGCAGCATGCCCCCGCCATCGGAACTGATCGTGCCTCAATCAAAACCGGCCACAATCTCCCGCTTGCCGCACGCTTCAAATCCGAAGCTCGATTGGTTACACTCTCTCATAGCGAAGGGCCGTCCTCTCTTGGCGCTAACCTGTGTGTGGAAACTCAGTTATGCCATGAAGTTCGGCCTTT
>DASZMF010000417.1:0-2115 GCA_035552035.1 Candidatus Angelobacter sp. | reverse complement strand
CGGAAAATCAACTTCGAATGGCCACCGGGCATCAAACGGCGCCAATGGCGGGATGCTGCTGAACGGCAACACGGGCTTGCGGCTCAAGACCGGTCTGGCAGAGATGCTCAAGGGTGGCGTAATTATGGACGTAACAGACGCACGCCAGGCTGAGATTGCCGAAAAAGCTGGAGCCACTGCTGTGATGGCACTGGAGCGCGTTCCGGCACAGATCCGAGCCGAAGGCGGCGTGGCGCGCATGGCGTCACCGAAGAAGATTCGCGAGATTATGGAAACCGTGTCTATTCCGGTGATGGCGAAATGCCGCATTGGCCATTTTGCCGAGGCGCAAATTCTGCAAGCGCTGGGCGTGGATTACATTGACGAATCCGAGGTTCTCACCCCGGCCGACGAAGCCCACCACGTGGACAAGCATGCGTTTAAAACGCCGTTTGTATGCGGCGCACGCAATCTGGGTGAGGCCTTGCGGCGCATTTCAGAAGGCGCGGCGATGATCCGCACCAAAGGAGAAGCCGGGACTGGCGACGTGGTGCATGCTGTGAAACACATGCGGCAGATCGTCCGTGAAATGAGAGAGTTAACCGTTCTTTCTGAAGAAGAACTTTATGCGCAGGCCAAAGAGTTGCAGGCACCCATTGAGCTGGTTCGCCTGGTAGCGAAGACCGGCAAGCTGCCGGTGCCGAACTTCTCTGCCGGCGGCATTGCTACGCCTGCAGACGCCGCGTTGGTTCGTCAGCTGGGAGCTGAGGCGGTGTTCGTTGGCTCGGGAATTTTCATGGCTGACGGAATGAATTTCTGTGAGCCGGCGGAAGCCGAGAAGCGCGCGAAAGCCATTGTCCGGGCCTGCACGCATTTTGACGATCCTAAAGTGTTACTTGAAGTGAGCGCGGATCTGGTAGGAGCCATGAAGGGGCTGGCGGTTGCAGCTATGGCTGAAGGCGATTTGTTGCAGACGCGGGGATGGTAAGGGTTTTTCTCACATCCCGAAGCGTAGCGAGGGATCCCTATAGCAACAAATTAAGCGCGGGGCTGGAATACGTCGGATCACTATTTACTTGAAAACAGGGTTTATAAGACCGTAGGGTTCCCTCGTTTCGCTCGGGACAAAGAAAAAAGATGAAGATCGGCGTACTAGCCATCCAGGGTGATTACGAAGCGCACAAGGTGCGGCTGGAGCATTTGGGCGCTAAGGTCATACTGATTAAGAAACCAGCGCAGCTGGATAAAATCGATGGCATTGTGATTCCCGGCGGCGAGTCCAGCACCTTCCTCAATTTCCTGGCCGAGCAAGGCTTTCTGGAAAAGCTGCGCGATTTTGTTTCAACCAAGCCTACGTTTGGAACCTGTGCTGGCGCAATCTTGCTGGCCAGGCAGGTTGAGAATCCGCCGCAACTTTCGCTGGATGCCATGGATATACGTGTTCGCCGCAATGCTTATGGTCGCCAGCTTGATAGCTCTATTCGCGAAGCGCGTACCAAGCTTGGAGATAAGCCGCTGGAGATGGTGTTTATACGCGCTCCCCGGATTATGAGTACTGGCAAAGGCGTTGAGGTGCTGGCTAAGGCCGGTGGCGATCCGGTCCTGGTGCGCCAGGGCAAGATTATGGCGGCGACCTTCCATCCGGAATTATCAGACGATACGCGGGTTCACCAGGAATTTATTGACATGGTGAAGCGCGACCATCGGCGGAAATAATGTCTGCCGCGCTCCGGTTGGCCCTGCTGCTCATTCTTGCCGGCTGTCTTTATCTTTTTCTTGCGCAGCCTTACTGGTTCCCTGCCGGTGCATCTTTGCAGGCTGCGGCCATCGATCATCAATTCAAAATTGCTTTTCTTGTATTGGGGGCGATGTTCATCGCCGGGCATCTGGTCTTGGCATTTGTTCTAGCTAAGAAGCCAGGTGCCGAAGGCAAAGTCTTGCGCGGCGGATGGAAGCTAGAAGTCGCTTGGACAGTGGCCATCACGGCAATCTTTTTTTGGCTGCATGTTTCCGGCAATCACCTGTCGATGCATGCCAAGACAGTTATGCGGGTTGGCAGTCTGCAGGAGATTGAGGTCACCGGCGCGCAGTTTGAGTGGTACTTTCGCTATCCGGGGGCAGATGGCACGTTTGGCC
>DASZMF010000416.1:0-1546 GCA_035552035.1 Candidatus Angelobacter sp. | reverse complement strand
TGGCCATGTCACGCGCTGCGCTCAACGCCATCGGAGGACTCAAGCCGCTGGTGGATTATCTGGCAGACGATTTTGAGCTGGGCTTCCGCATCTCCAATGTCGGTTACGAAGTGGTGCTGGCAAATGTGGTGGTGGAAACGCATCTGCCCGCGTACAGCTTGCGCGGATTTTTTCAGCACCAGATGCGTTGGTCCCGCAGCATGCGCGACTCGCGCCGCGCCGGCTACATCGGCCTGCTCTTTACCTTCGGACTTCCCTGGGCCATCTTTTCCGTGCTGCTGGCGCCGTTGAGTTGGTGGTCATGGGCCGCGCTTGCAGCCGCCGCATTTTTGCGCACCGTTCTCGCGATCAAAGTAGGAATCGGAATTGTGCAGGATCGCACACTGTGGCGTGGTCTGTGGCTGCTGCCGCTACGCGATCTTGTAGCGTTTTGGTTTTGGATCGCCAGCTTTGCCAGCAACAATGTGTATTGGCGCGGCGAAATTTTTCTGCTCAAGAACGGCCAGCTTCGTCGCAACAAGTAAAGCCGTTTGCTTTGCGCACGCAGCCAGAATTGCAACGCATCAACAGCGCGGCATCGTTTTGGGGCTCCGTAACTAAGCGTTTTCTCAGGTTCCATGCGTATCACGAGCGCTAATAACGAATGCCTGTAACGATTCTCGAAAAAAAGCACTACCTCCGTACCGGGCGGTCTCTTGAGATGTATGCTCGGGCAATTGTGTAAGTCTTGTTTGGGGAAATAAGGCTCGCAGAAAAACAGGGACTCGCAGAAATAAACGGAGGGCACTGCCAATGAGCATCACTCGTCGTCGGTTTATAGTCACAGCTGGGGCCACCGCCGCAACTGTGCTGGGCTCCTCAATCTTCAACCTGGAATCTGTTTGGGCTGCGCCGGTCATGCGGCGCAATTTAGGCGGCATGGCCGCCAGTGATCCAATTCTGGTTGCGTACGCCAAGGCCATTAAAGCTATGAAAGCCTTGCCCACGGCGAACCCGCTGAGCTGGACGTATCAGGGCGCAATTCACGCCACCACTCTTTCCGGCTCGCATATCGCATGGGACACATGCGAGCACGGCACGCATTTCTTCTGGTCATGGCATCGCATGTATCTTTTCTGGTTTGAGCGGATCATCCGCAAAATGTCCGGTGACGCTTCCTGGGCCCTGCCTTTCTGGGACTATCAATTGGCTTCGCAGCGCACACTGCCTCCACCGTTCCGCGTAAGTGGCAGCGAGCTTTACACAGTCAATCGCGGTCCAGGATGGAACGCAGGCACGGCTTCATTCCCTGCGGCCCACGTGAATCCTTCGGCAGGCATGGGCATGCTGGATTATTTCTCCGCGCAAAGTTCGATTGAAAGCAATCCGCATGACAACGTGCACGTCGATATCGGTGGCTGGATGGGTTCCGTCCCCACCGCTGCGCAAGACCCGGTGTTTTACACGCATCATTCCAATATCGACCGCCTGTGGAACATCTGGCTCGCGCAAGGCGGAGGACGCCATGATCCGCTTACTGACTCAGCCTGGAAGGGCAACACCTATA
>DASZMF010000415.1:0-4845 GCA_035552035.1 Candidatus Angelobacter sp. | reverse complement strand
TGGACCATGATCCTTCTTTGGTTTGCTGTTGGATGTACGAGTTTCATATTCGCGGCAAACTTGCAAAAACCATCTCTTGCAATACCCATCATTGACCTTGCGCTATTTGCCATGGTGCCGATCACAGGCTCGTTGGTCGCTCTCCGCCATCGCAAACGCGCAGCATATATTTTTCTCATTACCGGCACATTAGCAGCATGCTTTTTAATTGCTGCTGAGCTTTGGGACTGGGCGAAAAATGACAATCATCTGATCAGCCTTCTCAGGGCCTTTGGGTTTATAGCAGCTTTCTATGCTATTCCGGGAATGTATTGGCGAAGTACCGCACGCAGACACTGGCAGCCTTTAATTCAGCGTTCATTTTCAAGATGGACGAAGCTTGCTTTCGGTATCTTTTTATTTTTGTTCCTGCTTGCAGGATCTTTATGGATGGCGCTTTATCAGATTCCCTATTACGGTGATTGCAGTTCGCAGTATTTTGCTTCGCCCAAATCGCCTGAACACAGTGTTTATACTGCCAAAATCATTTATGTTCACGACCCGAATAGCTTCAAATATCCTCCCTGGTCTATAGCCAAAACAGAACAGAAATACTGGGGGCCTCTCGGGTGGAGTAAAACATTCACCATTCTGCCCTATCGAAATTTCAAAGTTGGCGAAGAATACCTGATAGAGGGTTATATTAGGCGGTCGCTGGTGGGCCATCTTTTTAATATGATGGAAACATATTGTTCACTGACCGCACCCATGCATGAGTCAGCACTAGAACTGCATTTACTAAAAACCGGACCAGGAAGTAGCGATGGCGTTAGGATTTTAGGACAAGTCTTAAAACAGGACCGGGCTGGCAAGAAAGAACCAGTGCCCAACTTTGTAGTGGCTTTGGTTTTACATCATGGCCCTGAAATTCGGCAGCTGACAGACTCTGAGGGAATCTTTGATTATTCAAAAATGTCAGCAGGAGAATATGACATTTATATTCGAACACTCCCTCTTCCTCTCAGGGTCAGGGAGATCGGGCAATGCACAGGGCAGTTCACCTTAGAACATATTGCTGCGTGTAAGATAGTCATCCTGGATTCAAATATCCCGCAGCAGAAATAATCTTGCGAAGGCCTCACCGCTGGATAGACGCCGAAGTCCCATTCCAACTTACTGACTGATCCAGCCGGATCACCATGCCGGTCTGCGCCGGAAGATTTACGTCTTTACCGCTGATAGAAAGCACATAACCACCGCCGGCCAGCGCGCCTATCGCAAGTCCTTTCACAGGGCCGCCAAAAATCAATCCTGAAGATGCGCCGCTGCCCGAGCCAGAAGCAATACCCTGGGCCGTATCCGAGCGCGGCTGTATGCCTTCGGCATTGGCTTTCTTCGTGTTCTTGCTGCTGGCGTTATGCGCGGAAGTGTCATGCACAGAAATCAGGGTTGCGGTGAGCGGAAGCGTCTGTCCGTTGGGCAGCACCACGTCGCGAAAACGCAGGCTCAACTTGCCTTTCCCTTTAAGAGCTGCCACAGTTTTGCCATCTTCAGCGTCCGCTACTTCACCTTCAACGCGTGCTCCGCCTGGAATCACGAGCGCGCCATTGTCAGGACCGCGCACTTCGTCGGCAATGGTCGCGGTAAAACGGTCGCCGGCCTTTGATGTCCTGGTGGAAAGCGGGGTATCCAGCGTGGCGTGGATTTCCGTTCCCGCAGCCACTTCCCCGACACTTGCGCCTGAATTTACACTTGGAGAACTTTGCGTTGAATCCGGAGAAATTTGCTGGTTTGAAGACTGGTTTGAGGCATTACCGTTAGAAGAGGCCTGGGCCACGCTCATTGCGGCTGTGGCCAATACGAACAGCGCCAGTCTGGCTGCCCTGCTCATTCTGCTGAGTCCCATTATGATTGCACCTATGGTTTAAGAAGCCGTAAAGGAACTTCTGGTTGGCTGGGCCCACTTTTTGCCCGGAACCAGCATCTCTGTTACTTGCGTTGTGGCAAGTTATAATCATTACTGACTTTATCTGTAACAGGAGCTCTCAATTTGACATCGAATGGCCAGCCTTCAAAACCCCGTGTCCTGGTAGTGGATGACGAACGCGTGATCGCCGATACTCTGGCGATTATCCTCAACCAGAATGGATTTGACGCCTCAGCGGTCTATACCGGGACGGCGGCCGTGGATCGCGCACGCGAAACCAAGCCTGATTTGATTATCAGTGATGTCATCATGCCGGATATGAACGGTATTGAAGCCGCAATCCGCATTCGCCAGGTATTGCCCGCCTGCAAGATTCTGCTGTTCTCAGGCCAGGCCGCGACGGCCGATCTGCTGGAAAAAGCGCGCGCCCAGGGACATGAATTTGAAATTCTGGCGAAGCCGGTGCATCCGCAGGATCTGCTGGCCAAGCTGAGAAATTAAAAAGCTGAGTAAATTTATTCGGGCCAGCGGCGAGCGCCGTGTAGAACTCTGAGCACACGGACTTTCTGCTCGACAATTTCATATACAACCAGATATGGTAGCGGGGCTAAAACCAGCTCACGTGTATCTTGTTTGCGGCCCGGACGGCCACGGCTGGGAAACTGTTTCAACTCTGCGGCTGCCTGATAAATACGCCGAATCGTATCAACGGCCATTTCTGGATGCTGTTCAAAAAGGTAGTCAGAAATTTCTTCCAGATCGGCTGCGGCCAGGTTCGTCCAAACCACGCGCATCAGGAGCGAGACTGTCTTTCTTGTATTCGCTTTTCAATGCGCGCAACCACTTCATCATGCTCAATCAGCTTCCCTTGTGATGCTTGCATTTGGCCTTTCTCAACTTCACGGTTAAACCATGCATCATGATCCAGCAAACGGTCAACCGCTTCCTGTATCACCTGGACAGTATCTTGCCCAGTGCGATCAGCCAACTGGCGTAATAACGCCTCTTTTTCCGGGGTAAGATGGATTTCCATAGTGCCAGTCTAGCAGAGCTGGTGCTGTCTCCTGAGGGAAATTCAAGGTTTTAACCACCAAGATCCAAAGGTTTTACAAATCACCCCTTTGTGTTCCTTCGTGTCCTTTGTGGTAAAAGCTCTTCTCTGTGTTTAGAGTTCCCGCCGGCCTTCCATGGCTTTCAGCATGGTCACTTCGTCGGCGTATTCAATGTCACTGCCAGCTGGAATACCGGTGGCAATCCGCGTGATTTTTACTCCGGGACGCTTCAGCAAGCCAGTGAGATGAACTGCAGTTGCTTCGCCTTCAATCGTGGGATTGGTGGCGATAATCACTTCGTCCAGGCTGCCGTTCTCGATCCGCCTCATCAATGACGGAATACGCAGATGCTCTGGCCCTACGCCGTGCAGTGGAGAAATAGCGCCATGTAGGACGTGGTAAACGCCGTTATAAAACCGCGCCTTCTCTATCGAAGCAATATTCGTGGGCTCTTCCACCACGCAGACCAGGCGCTGGTTGCGCGTGGCGCTGGCGCAATAGCTGCAGGGATCAATGTCAGTAATATTGCTGCACACGGAGCACAGATGGAGCTTTTCTTTCAGGTTGCGGATGGCCATCGACAACCCGTCAGCATCTTCTGTGCTGGACCGCAGGATATGAAACGCCATGCGCTGCGCGCTCTTACTGCCGACGCCGGGAAGTTTTTTTAGTTCGTCAATCAGTTGAGCCATTGGCTCAGCAAACTTTGCCACAGATTCCTCTAGAGTCCCGGAAGGCCCATTCCGCCCAGCATTCCGCCAACGGTTGACTGCATTGCTTCGTCCACTTTTTGTGCTGCGGCGTTCACGGCCGCCGTAACCAGGTCCTGCAGCATTTCCACGTCGCCGGCTTTTACCGCTTCAGGATCAATGCGTGTTTCCAGTACTTGTTTCTGCCCATTCATTTTAATGGTGACAGATCCGCCGCCAGAAGAAGCTTCGACCACGGTCTGCTTCATCTTGTGTTGCAAGTCCTGGGCCTGCTTTTGTGCCTGCTCCAGCATGTCTTGAAATTGGCGTGAGTTAAATCCGCCCATGGCTTTCTCCTGATTCTTGTCTCTTTAGTTCTTATCTCGATGGTCGATGACCGTGCGGATCTCCGCGCCAAATTTTTCTCGCATGCGCTGCACAATTGGATCATCGCTCGCGCGGCTCCGTGCGCTGGCTCCATTGCCATTGCCGTTGCGCGGACGCACAATCGCCGGCGCAGGACCATTCGTCGCACTCTTGGCGCCCCCCACCAATGTGACTTTCAATGTGCGGCCTGCCGCTGCACTGGCTGCTGCATTCGCAACCTGCTTTTGTTCAGGATTAATGATGAACGGAATCACCGACGCAGGACGCGGCACCGTTACGATTAATTCATTGCCTTGAATCACCGCAGAACCTTCTGCCAGCGTGGCGGCCAGATTATCTCCGCCGGGCAGATTTTCGATCGCCGCGACAACGTGGCCCAATATAACTCCTGCGTCGCCTGAAGGCTCCGGAGCCGGCTCAGGTTCTGGCTCAGATTCCGGATCGATGACGGCAACCGCCGTTGCCACTGCCTGCGTTTGTACAACCTGGGTTTGTATTACAGTAACTGGCTGAGCTTGCACTGCCGGTGCAGTAGCGACAGACATTTCTGAATCAAAGCTGCGTTTGCGTGCGCGGTCAGCCTCAAACGGCGAGACCACTGGTTGCTGCTTGGCAGCGGGTGCCGCGAACGCTGGTGAGCCGGCAGAGACAGGAGCGGGCCGCGAAGCCGGCGTTCTTTGTGCATCGCCTGTTTTCTGTGGCTGCGATTCACCAGAAACCTGGCTCAAGATTTGCTCCAGCGGAAGAATGCGTTGCGCGTGCACCATCTTGAGCACGCCCAATTCCAGATGGAATCGCTGCTCCTGCCGAT
>DASZMF010000414.1:0-8178 GCA_035552035.1 Candidatus Angelobacter sp. | reverse complement strand
AGATGATTTCTTTGCGCAAAGAGCGCGAGGAAGTCCGCGGACGCGTGGAGAAAATGCTGAAGCAGATAGATACATTGGTGGCTGAAGGCTGACAAAATCAATGACGACTGTCCAGCACAACATGACGACGACCCAATTTGATCTGCACGGCTATGAAGTGGTGCAGACGCTGGGCATCGTGCGCGGCATTATTGTGCGCTCGCGCTCCATTTTTGGCAGCATTGGCGCGGGATTGCAGACGCTGGTGGGCGGCAACATCACCATCCTGACTGACCTGTGCGAGAAAACGCGGGTGGAATCCATGGACCTGATGCTGCGTCACGCGGGACAGCTCGGCGCAAATGCCGTAGTCGGCGTGCGCTATGACGCCACGGAGATCATGCAGGGCGTAACTGAGGTGCTGGCTTACGGGACAGCGGTGATCGTTCAGCCCAAGCGCAGCGCCTAACTAAGCGTCAAAAAGCAAAGAATTTGCTTTGCCCCTGCGCCAAATGGAACGATAATCGACCCAACAGGCAGTGTTTGCTGCCGCAGTTCTTTAATCTAAGTCTTGCTTCCGAGGAGACACAATTTGGCGACTCAATCTACCGCAGCGCAGCCCGTCCGGGTGGAAATTTACGATCAGGCCTATAACCTACGTGGCGTAGATGCCGAATACATCACCAAACTGGCGCAATTTGTTGACGGCAAAATGCGCAACGTGGCCGAGCAAACCTCCACGGTGGATTCCCTGCGGCTGGCCGTGCTGGCAGCACTGAATATTGCCGACGAATATCACATCCTGAAAAAGAAATACGATCTTCTGGCCGGAGAATTTAACCATCGTGCGGGAAAGCTGGCGGGCGCGCTGGATGAAGTGCTGGAAGATGATCGGCGCGTAGGCTAGGCAAACCCGCCAAGCCATGCGTTTCTGAGATCGCCAGAAGGAATGCTATTGTCTGGTGCAATACAAAATTTTGAGAGACACGTAAGTCTCCGTCTAAAGTTTTTCTTCACAGGATGAAAATTCACGTAACCCACTTGCCATGGGCGCGGGTTTTCTTTAGCATCAACCCTGACAACTGGCCTGCAAAGCAGGTGAGCACGGTAACCGTTCATGAACCAACATTCAATGAACAGGGGGCCTGACTCGTAGATACGGCTCGGTGTGCGAGGTTCCGCCAGTACGGAAATGCCTAAAGAGCCGCGGCGGGTTCCCACCATCTTAGGATGGGTTCAGAACGGCCCGGACTTACGGCCTAGCGGGTCATTTGTTTATGTGACATAATTTTTGTCGCTTCGCTCCAAACCGCTTCTGCGGTATCGAGATCCCTTTAAATTATTCTGCGCTTGTTGCAGCGCAGTGCGCCGCGTGGTCGGGCTCCCTGCTTATTCGGCCTCTTCGCCCTGGGAATCCTGGAAGCGGGCTTTTGCTATGTCGCTTCGCTCCAAACCGCTTCTGCGGTATCGAGATCCCTTTAAATTATTCTGCGCTTGTTGCAGCGCAGTGCGCCGCGTGATCGGGCTCCCTGCTTATTCGGCTTCTTCGCCCTGGGAATCCTGGAAGCAGGCTTTTGTTATGTCGCTTCGCTCCACACCGCTTCTGCAGTATCGCTGTCCCTTAAAATCATTCAGCGCCTGAACAGCGCAGCTCGCCGCGTGGTCGGGCGCGCTGCTTGTTCGGCCTCTTTAGTACGGAAATCAGCCTGCTGGCACAGCCTTCAGAAGCTGACGGAATTTTGTGAGTTGTTCGGAAGTTAGATCTGTTTTAGGGACCAGATAAAAGTTATCTTTCCCAAAATAGAGCATAAAGGTCCGCTTTGTTTCGACTGCCGTCTCAAACCACTCATAACGGATATTTCTGCGCTCCCGAATTTCATGAAGAGTGCCCAGATTAAAACAAATTCCATGGTCAAGGATGTCCGCATCTTGAAAGGAGAGACTGGTATACGTTAGATAACTAGATTGATAACGGGCAAATTCAATCAATGGCAAAATCAAAACTGAGGCATAAAACCACGGGCTCAGGGGCGTCTGCGATGAATCGGCTATCACCATGCCCAAAAAAGCCAACGTAAATAAACCACAGCCATACAAGAAGATCATCCATGCAGTGCGGTTGGACCAATTATGCTTTGCCACCGCAGCAATGAAATCCCTTTGAGTTGCCACCATTCCAACAGAAAATATCTTCTCCGAATGAATCCGTTCCTTAACCAGTAGCTCAAGAGCGCGTGATTGATCTGCTGTCAGTGCAGATGTGGGAACAGGGTGTGACGCATGTGTATCAATAAAAACAAGTATTTGCCCCCGTCTGACCAGGCCAAATAAATCTTTCCATTGGCGTGAATTTTCCTGCGTTCCAAAAGAATATTTCCAGCCAGAATCGTCTGCTTCAAAAACACGCCTCTCACGATAAAATCTTTTGAAGGTGCTCTGCTCCTTTCGTTTTGCTCCATGGGGCTTGCGTTTAAGAAAAAGCCATAGGAAAACGCTGAGCGCAGTTATTAAAAGGCCGCCGCCAAGGCATATGCCTCCAAATGCTGCTGTTGCTCCACCCGGTGCCGGGCGAAGCACGATATAACCAATGACAATAAGGATCAATCCGCATAGAGATGTGATTACAGGCGCACGCGGAGACCGTTTTTGGGAAATGCTTCGCCAATCCAAATAATCTTCGAAGGTCAAAATAAACTCGGTTTTTATCACGTCTAGCTTCCATTCATGACAAGTTTTGGGGAGAAGAATCTGCATTTTATCTTGAACTCAGATAGATTGTTCTCCATGACCGATTCGTTGTCACGGAAGGAAGTAGTTCCCGCTGACGCTGCGGGCCAGCGACTTGACCAGTGGCTGGTGGCGCAACTGCCTGACGTGAGCCGCGTGCGTGTCCAGCAGTTGATTGAGCAGAGCAAAATCACATTGAACGGAAATGTTCCCAAGCCTTCCATGCGGCTGCGCGGCGGTGAGGTGATTCTTATTACCGGCGAGGTCGAGTTGCCGCCGCTGAAGGCCTTTGCAGAAGATATTCCGCTGGATGTTGTTTATGAAGACGAGAGCCTTGCCGTGGTGAATAAGCCGGCGGGCATGAGCGTGCATGCGGGATCGGGCAAGGGCGAAGCAGGCAATCACGGGACCATGGTGAATGCTTTGCTGCATAAATTTAACGGACTTTCACAAATCGGCGGCGAGATGCGGCCGGGGATTGTACATCGGCTGGATAAGGAAACCAGCGGGCTGATTATCGTGGCCAAATCTGATAAAGCTCACAGGAAGCTGGCGGAACAATTCTCCAAGCGCGAGGTCAAGAAGACTTATATCGCATTGGTACATGGATGGCCGAAGACATCGCGAGGGACCATCAATGATCCCATCAGCCGGGATTTAGTGCGTCGCACGCGCATGACGACGCGGCGGCATGGCCAGAGCCGGCCGGGACGAGATGCCATCACGCATTGGCATGTGACCGAGAAGATTGAAGGCGAATACGGCAAATTTGCGCTGCTGGAGGTGAAAATTGAGACGGGCAGGACGCACCAGATTCGCGTGCATCTCTCATCGATTGGCCATCCCATTGCGGGTGACAAGCTTTACGGCGCGCCGGGGAAAATAATGAGTTACGGAGGTACAGGATCAGAACCGGCATCTCTGGAAAGGAACTTTCTGCACGCTTCCGCGATACAATTTAGCCATCCAATCAGTAACAGGCCGCTTTCCTTCCAGCAGCCGTTACCGGCTGAGCTTAAAAATTTTCTCGGTCAAATCACCGATTGAGGAAATGTTTCCCAAGACTATAATGAGCAAGAGAGCTCCTGACATGTATCCTAAGAAGTTATTTGCGCAGTTGTTCGCGCTGACGCTGCTTTGCTGCTCCGCTTTGGCGCAGACCTCGCCGCCGACACCGCAGCCCCCAGCCGCGTCCACGGCCCAACAACCCGCTGCCGGCGCAGTTGACCCTTCCACCGTGGGCGATCCATCGCTTCCCATACAGACTTTTCACAGCCGGTCCGATGAAGTGAACGTGATTTTTACCGTGACTGACAAGCACAATAAGTTCATCAAAGACCTGAAGGAAAACCAGTTCAAGTTTCTGGACAACAACAAGCCGCCCAGGCAGATCATGAATTTCTCCGCGGAGACTGACCTGCCGCTGCGCGTGGGCTTGTTGATTGACGCCAGCAATTCCATCCGCGATCGTTTTCTGTTTGAGCAGGATTCAGCGATTGAGTTTCTGCACCAGATTATCCGCCCGAAAACCGACAAGGCTTTTGTATTGGCCTTTGATGAAGTGTGGGACCTCACGCAGGATTTTACCGGCGACCTGGACAAGCTGACCAAGGGCGTAAAAGTGATACGTCCGGGCGGCGGCACCGCGCTGTGGGATGCCGTGTTTTATGCCTGCCAGGACAAACTGATGAAAGAGCGCGAGACCGGTCCAGTCCGCAAGGCAATTATTCTGGTCTCAGACGGCGACGATAATCAGAGCCGCAAGCTGCGCCAGGAAGCCATTGAGATGGCCCAGCGCGCCGGCGTGATTGTGTACACCATCAGCACGAACCTGAACAACACAATTGACGAAGGTGATCGCAGCCTGAAGATGCTGGCGGAAACCACCGGCGGACAGGCTTTCTTCCCGTTCAAACTGCAGGATGTGGCAAACGCTTTCCACGATATTAATGAAGAGCTGCGCAGCCAGTATTCAGTGTTTTACAAGCCGGAGAATTTTGAAGCGGACGGCCATTTCCGCCCGATACAGATCATGGCAGACAGCAAAAAGTACAAGGTGCGGGCTAAAAAGGGATACTACGTGCCGCGCCAGTAAATTGATGCCGATCGAAGTTCCAGAGCCCGGCCGCATAAGCCGGGCTTTTTGTTTTGCATATAATAAGGTGATTGAGCAGCTCCCTTATGATCCCCTTTATGATCCTTAGAAAATCTCTGGTTCTCTGTATCGCGTTGGCGTTTGCCGGCAGCATGGCCCTGGCACAGCAGCCTGCATCCACACCAACACCTGCCGCCGTGGAGCCTGCGGCGAATAGCAATGGGCAAGTTCCCACCGTGCGCGTACGGTCCGACGAAGTGAACGTGATTTTTACCGTGGTGGATAAAGACGGAAGACTGGTGCACGACCTGAAACAGGAGCAGTTCAGGATCAAGGACAACAACCTGCCGCCGCGGCAGATCACGAATTTTGCCGCGCAAACCAATCTGCCCCTGCAGGTGGGCCTGCTCATCGACGCCAGCAACTCCATCCGCGACCGCTTCCAGTTTGAAAAAGATGCAGCTTCAGAATTTCTATACGAAATCATCCGCCCAAAATCTGACCGCGCTTTTGTGATGGCCTTTGATGAAAAACCGGACGTGACGCAGGAATTTACCAACAATGTGGATAAGCTCCGGGATGGCGTGAAGTCAATCCGGGCCGGCGGCGGCACGGCACTGTGGGACGCCATTTATGTTGCCTGCCGTGACAAGCTGATGAAAGAGCCAGCCACTACCACGGTGCGACGGGCCATTATCCTGGTTTCTGACGGTGAAGATAACCAGAGCCATGTGTATCGCGACGAAGCCATTGATATGGCGCAGCGGGCAGGGGTGATTGTTTACGCCATCAGCACTACAGTGGTGGAAACGCACACCAAAGGCAATGACAACCTTAAAGCACTGGCAGAAGCCACGGGAGGTAGGATATTTATTTCCACCAATCTGGATGATGTAGTGGCTTCGTTTGGGGCAATACAGGAAGAGCTGCGCAGCCAGTATTCAGTCTCCTACCGTCCGGAAAATTTTGTAATCAACGGACAGTTCAGGCCGATCCAGATTGCGGCAGACAGCAAGAAATATAAAGTGCGGGTCAAGAAGGGCTATTACGTGCCCAAGGAGTAGGTGCGGTAAATCTGGCGGCAAATCCTGACGCCATGAAAATCCTTTAGCTGCTTTTTACCTGCGCGATGGATTGTCTTTTGGCGGATAGTAACCTTTGCGTGCCTGTATCTTGTATCCGTCTTTTGATTTGATCTCCAGGCGGCGGAACTGGCCGTCATTCACTTCATTGGTGGAAGTAAACGCGAGCGTGTACTGGCTGCGCAATTCGTCTGAGATTTCAGAGAATGCCTGGTCGATCTTATCCATGCGATGCACGGCAATGATTCTTCCACCAGTCTGTTCCGCCAATTTGGACATGTCACCGTAATTTGAGCTGAACATAGAGCCGGGATCGGTAATCAGCAAGACGTAGGCAATCACATCGGCCCGCTGCGCGGCTTCAATGGCGTCTTTCAGGCGCAATTTGCTGCCCTGGTCTTCACCGTCGGTCAGAACGATGATGGCTTTGCGTCCCGCCTGTCGGCTCAGGACTTCGTCCGCCGCGAGGTATACACCGTCAAAAAGCAATGTGCCCTGATTTTGCTGGCCGCCTGTGGGCACTGGGCCGGGGCGTCCCATGGGCGCCATGCCTGCGGTGTTGGTGTTGATGCGCGCTTTGTCCAGGCCTTCGCGCAGAAGGTGCAGGCTGCTGGTGAGGTCTTGCAGCAGATCCACGGAAATATCAAAGCTGATGACGAAGGCCAGATCTTTTTCCGTGAGGACTTTTTGCAGGAAGCCGCCAGCCACAGCTTTCTCTTCCGGCAAAGTCCGATTCATACTGTAGCTACTGTCAATAAGGAGACCAATCGTCAGCGGCTGGTCAGTCAAGGCAGAAAAATATTTGATTGTCTGCGGCTTGCCATCTTCCAGCAGGTCAAAATGGTCTTTATCCAGATGAGGGATGAGCATGCCGTGCTTGTCTTTCACGGTAAAAACCACGTTGACCAGGTTCACGTTCTTGCGGAAGACCGGAATCTTGCTCTGGTCGTTCACTGGCTCCTGGTCTTTTGACGGCTTCTGTTGAGAGGATGGTGGGGCACTCTGCTGCGCCGGGCTGTACGCCGCGGGCAGAAGAAGAAATGCGAGCGCAAATACAAAGAAGGAAGTCCGCATCACGGCCTTTGAGCACTGCCTTTCCTGTCCTGAGATGTTGATCTATTGTATTAGATGCAGGTGAGTTGCCTTGCATCGGGCCATAAAGCATTACAATTGATCCAGCAGTTTTGGCCGGAGACATGCAAACCCACGGCCCTTTTTGCGTTCTTACGTGATGATAGGTCTTAATCTGGCAGGAGGACGAATGCTTAGGTCGGTCTTTAATTCGGTCTTTAAAATGAAGAGCTTTGGGATAAAGATTGGGATGAAAGGGCCGATTTGCGTGTTGCTGCTCGCGGGCGTGCCCGTGTTGAGCCAACAAGGGCAGAATCTCCCAGATAGCCCGGTTGCCAAGCCCCAATCCCAGCAAGGTATCCCTGACGCGCCGCAGCCCAAGCCTGACCAGCCCAACCAGTTTCCAGATAACGCTCCGCCAGCGCCCAAGAATGTGCATCCATATCAGCCGGAAGCCGCGGCCACACCAACGCCGCCACCGCAACCCGCAGCCAAAGACGGAATGGCTGCAACCCGCGACGATCTGTTCAAAATGTCGATTGCGGTGAACTTTGTGCAGATTCCTGTGAGGGTAAAAGACACCTCAGGCAAATTGATTTCCGGCCTGACCTCGAGCGATTTTAAAGTGTATGAGGACGGCGAAGCGCAACAGCTCAAATTTTTTACCGCTGATCCATTTCCGCTTTCCGCAGCAGTGGTCATCGCCACGGATTTGCCGGCTGGCACCATGAAAAAGGTGAATGAAACTTTGCCGGCGCTGGTCTCGGCCTTCAGCGAATTTGATGAGGTCGCACTTTACCGATACGGCCACACCGTGCAGCAGATTTCTGGGTTCACCGGCGCAGCCGGCCTATCGATGACCACGGTCAATCGTGTTAAGCGCACGGGGCGTGAAAGCGGACCTCCGGTGGCAGGCGGGCCTTTTGGCGGCCCTTCCATCAACGGCCACTCGGTCAACGATCCCAATGCGGGTGGACAGGGCGATGTAGCAACGGCGCCTAAAGAATTTTATGTTTTGAATGACGCAATCTTGCGTGCTGCCCAGGACCTGAGCAAGCGCGAACGGAGCCGCAGGCGCATTATTTTTGTGATCAGTGACGGACGCGAACTGGGCAGCAATGCGGGCTACGATGAGGTAAAGAGGATCCTTCTCTCCAACAACATCAGCATTTATGGTGTTGGCGTGGATACGGCCGCGATTCCGATCTATGACAAGGCAAACCG
>DASZMF010000413.1:0-11092 GCA_035552035.1 Candidatus Angelobacter sp. | reverse complement strand
TTCAAGACATGGGCGCGGCCGGCCTGACTTGCTCTACCTGCGAAATGGGCGCACGCGGCGGCGTGGGAATTGAGATTGAGCTGGACCTGGTGCCGCAACGCGAAACCGGCATGAATGCTTACGAGATCATGCTGAGTGAATCGCAGGAGCGCATGCTGCTGGTGGCGGAGAGCGGCCGTGAACAGGAAGTGCTGAAGGTCTTTGAAAAATGGGGGCTGGATGGCGTGATTGTGGGTCGTGTGATTGGCGGCGGCCGTTTGCGCGTGCTGGAGCACGGAAAACTGGTTGCCGATATTCCCAACACGGCGTTGACGGACGATGCGCCGTTGTATCACCGTCCGCTGGAGCCATGGAGCGCGCCGGTTTCCCGCACCAAACCGGAGAACGTGAAGTGGAGCACCGCAACTGACCTGACAGAAAATTTGAAACAGTTGCTGGCTGTACCGAACATCTGTTCCAAGCGCTGGATCTTTGAGCAATACGATTCCATGGTGCAATCGAATACCGTGGAAGGCCCGGGCGCAGACGCGGGGCTGATGCGGATTAAAGGATCGAAGCGCGCACTGGCCATGGCGCTGGACGGCAATGGACGCTGGTGCTGGCTTGATCCAAAGCTGGGCGCGATGCATAACGTGGCCGAATCTGCGCGCAACGTTTCCTGCACCGGCGCTACGCCAGTGGCGGCGACGAACTGCCTGAACTTTGGCAATCCGGAGAAGCCGCCGATCATGTGGCAGCTCTCACAGGTGATTGATGGCATTACCGAAGCCTGCACCACGCTGGAAACGCCCATCACCGGCGGCAATGTGAGCCTTTACAACGAGACGCTGGGCGAAGGTATTTATCCCACGCCGGTGATTGGCATTGTGGGCATTTTGCAGAACGTGGACGACGCGATGACGTTCCACTTCCGCGAGGCTGGCCGCGAAGTATTTCTGCTGAGCGGCGCACCATTGCATGGAACGGCTGCGGGCAAAAATGCCGAGGCAGAATTTGGCTCTTCAGAGTACGCAAAAGATGTGATCGGCCAGATCTGGGGTGTTCCGCCGGCACTCGATTTACAGCAGGAAGCGGCGTTACAAAAGTGCTTGCGCGAGCTGATTCACGGGCATGCGATTGAGTCTGCCCATGACTGCTCTGATGGCGGCCTGGCCGTGGCGCTGGCCGAAGCTTGCTTTGTGAAAGGAAAGCCTGCGGCTGCAATAACTTACGTGGGCGTAGAAGTTGATCTTCAGTCTAATGGCCTGTTCGCGGAGGCGGTTTTATTCGGAGAAACGGCCAGCCGGGTGCTGATTAGTTGCGACCAGAAAAAGGATTCAGACATCCAACAAATAGCGGTAAGATGGGGCATACAGGCGGACCGGATCGGTCGCACTGTTCCTGAAAAACTTGAGATTCATATTGACGGCAAGACAGCGGTCTCCGCAAAAGTGTCTGAGCTGCGGCAGGCTTGGGATACGGCGCTGGTGAAGGCATTGCATACGGAAGAGCAGTAGTTGGTACTTAGTTATTAGTATTTGGCTTTTGGCTCTCGGCTTTTAGCTTTGTTTTCCGAAGCTTATGTTTGTGAGGTGGGGGCCAAGAGATTTTTAAGGGAATAGAGATCCCTCGCTACGCTTCGGGACTTCGGAAAAAATCAGGAACCCAGCAGTGTGGAGTTGAGCAACCAATATGGCTTTCGACAAATTTAAAGACGAATGCGGCGTAATGGCGGTTCACAATCACAGTGAAGCCTCCACCATGGCCTATCTTGGCCTGCATCAGTTGCAACATCGCGGCCAGGAATCTGCCGGGATTGTGTCTTCCAACGGCGAACGTCTTTTTATCCACAAATCCATGGGCGAAGTTGCGGAGATTTTCACCGAGCCTGTACTCGCGAAACTTCCCGGCGACCTGGCGATTGGCCATACGCGCTACTCCACCACAGGTGACTCCGCCGTGCTTAACGCACAGCCGATCATGGTGGATTGCAACAAGGGAATGATTGCCATTGCGCACAACGGCAACCTGGTAAATGCCGGCGAGATACGCAGCCGCCTGGAAGCGCAAGGCTCCATCTTCCAGACCACCAGCGATACTGAAGTGATCGTGCATTTGATAGCGCAATCCAAAGAGCAGACGCTGCCGGAAGCTGTATGCGACGCGCTGCGCCGGATTGAAGGCGCGTTTTCCCTGGTAATGATGACCCGCGACCGCGTTTTTGCGATTCGCGATCCACGCGGGTTCCGTCCACTTTCCATGGGACGCATTATCGGCGGGGGCGGAACCGGCGACACAGTAGTTTTTGCCTCTGAGACTTGCGCGTTTGACCTGATTGGCGCCGTGTATGAGCGCGACGTGAAGCCTGGTGAGATGGTGGTGGTGGGACCGGAAGGAACTTTCTCACGCTTCTTTTCTGCAGAGATGAAGCAATCTGCCTGCATCTTTGAACACGTCTATTTTTCGCGTCCGGATAGCGTGGTGTTTGGCACGTCAGTACAGGCAAGCCGTGAAGCCATGGGACGCCAGCTGGCGAAAGAGTCGCCGGTGGAAGCGGATCTTGTTGTGCCGGTGCCTGACTCAGGCGTGGCTGCTGCGCTGGGTTATTCGTCTGAATCGCTGGTGCCGTTTCGCTTTGGGCTGATCCGTAATCATTACGTCGGGCGGACGTTTATTGAGCCGGAACAACGCGTGCGCGACTTCGGCGTGAAGCTCAAGTTGAATCCTATCCGCAGTCTGCTGGCGGGTAAACGCATTATCCTGGTGGATGACTCTCTGGTTCGTGGAACCACCAGCCGCAAAATTGTACGCATGGTGCGCGATGCCGGCGCAAAAGAAGTGCATGTACGCATCTCATGTCCGCCTACGGTTTCTCCGTGTTATTACGGAGTGGATACGCCGTCAAAGGACCAGTTGATTGCGTCGAATAAAACGCTGGAGCAGATACGTGACTATATTGGCGCGGATTCATTGGCGTATCTGTCACTAGATGGATTGCGCGCGGCCTGCGCTGAGGGTGAGAAGACGACTTATTGCACATCATGCTATACGGGCGTTTATCCTACGGATTTTATTCCGCTGGAGCAGATTCAGCCGGTGGCGGCGCAGAAGAAGCAGTAGCCAGCTTACGACAAAACCTCCAAATTAGCGCGACGGAATTCATCACCTTTGGCTAATATTGGTTCACCCGAAACCACTGCTAATGCATGAGTAAAACAATCACCAAAGTTTAACGCTGCAGGATGTCGTCCTTTGCCATAACGGCGATACGAAAGGAGTGCTTGTTCTGCTTGTGTTTGATCTACTGAAATAACTTCGATATTCGCTTCATGCAGGAACAAATCAAACTCTCGCATTATCGCCTGGCTGCGCCGTGACTCAAGCACGATTCCAATTTCGACAACTGTAGCTGCTGATATTAAGCATTTCTCTGCAGCCATAATCAGTTCAAGAAAACGATCCCGTTCAGGTTCATTTAAGAAGATTGCTACTACCGAGGAAGTGTCGATCACCATTTAAGTTGGAAGTCCGTTTTCGTCATATCCAAGAATTTCATCATCGCTTCTGCTGTCCAATTGCGGTAGAGCGTCCACGCGGTGAAGGATTTCATAGAGCTTTTCTCGTTTTGTTGGTGCTTTGTAACGGCCAACAAGCCGCTGCAATCTCTCTTTCAATGAAGTCCGGATGGCATCGGTTATGGTCTCACCGGTACGCTTCGCTACTTCTCGGGCTAGACTGTCGGTTTCAGAGTCTTTGATGTTAAGCGCCATTATTTATAGATTATATATTTTTTTATGGATTATACAAAGCAGAAATGGACACAGCTAAAATTCGATTATAATATTGAAAAAACTACACTTACGCCGCTGACAAGCTTCCCGAGATCAGGTCTGTCGAACGTCCCTGAGCAGCAAGCTCACGCTCGGCAGCCCTGAGAACAGCTGCTTTGGCTTCTGGTAGATCGAGCGCGGGGATGATCGTCATGGTCTTGAGAATGCCCGCCAGTTCAAAATAAACGCGGCGGCATTTCTTCATGAACTCCACAGGATATTCCGGCTTACGCGCGTAAGCTGCGACTGGGTCGGCATCGAGCAGGTAGGCAATGTCAGGCCGAGGAACAAAGCCGTGAACAAATTTCACAAAAGCGCGGCTGAGCGGATTCGAGAGATTCAGGTTCGAAAGCTCGTCGTAGATATAGCGGTCCAGAATTACTACGTCAGCGCCGCTTCTTTTGGCACGCGCTACGACCTGGCCGAGATGAATGGCGTCAAGCAAATACAGAAAGTGCCGGGCCAGCGTAAGATGCCAGCCGCGCACGTTCTTGTCGCGACGGTTCACCGGTTTGCCCGGCGCGCCGATACCACGCTCGCTTTTGTACACCTTGTGAACAAAGCCTTCGCGATACTTCACGCCGACCACCACATTGTCCCAGAAAGCGAGCAGCGTGGTCTTGAGTCCAGCGGCATGCAGCGCGGAACGCAGGCTTTCAATCTGCGTCGATTTGCCTGAACCATCGACGCCAGAGAAAGAAATGAGCAGCGGTGAATTGGAAGCAGCGTGATTGATTGGTTCTGTCATTTGGATTCGGCCCGTACGTATAAGTAGTGTTGCGTCCACATTAACCGTTTCACATCATTTCTGCGTAACACCCGCTAAGGTGGCGCCCGGAGGAGTTGACGACGTGCCGCGGCTCAACGCATATACAATACCCAGCGCTGCTCCGCCCGCGACAACAGCTCCAACCTTGAGCAGCAAAGAACGTGTCTGGTGCTGCTTGGCTGGCGCGATAGCCACGCCTGCCGGCTTTGCTGCTGCGCCACCAGAAGTGGGGACGCTTTCCGCAGTGGCCGCGCCCACAGGTTCTGTAGGCTTCTTGGGCTGAGGTCCGTCAGGAAGATTTTGCGGCGTTGATTGCGGCTGAGCTTGTTGTTCGCCGGCGGCATCAGGATACGTGGTAACCGGTTTCAGCGGCCCCTGCGAAGGATTCACATTGCTGCCAGGCTGCTGTGCCGAATTCTGATTGCTGGTCGCTGGCGCTGCAGATGGATCAGTGGCAGGAACTGGCTGCGCAGTCGCAGGTGCGGTAGTTGTCGGTTGAGCTGGAGTCTGGGTCTGCTGAGTAGAAGACGGCTGCGGATTGCTCTGCTGTGCCTGCAAGGATTGACCTAAAGACATTCCGGCAATCAACATGGTGCTCAGGATGCTCGTAAATTTACGCTGACTTTTCATAAAACCCTCGGGGAACTGGTGGTTTTGTTTGGGGCCCAGACTACTCTTGCTTAATGGGCAGCACGCTTTCGGCAGAGGCGCTTACGGTTTGCCTGCGGGTAGCATGCTGGAGCAGGCTACTCACGTCAGTGTCTCTGTCCCATTTATGTTTGATGCGGTTTTTGAGGCAACGGAAGAGAGTCTTAAAATTGGTTTTGTACCAGCAACATTGTTCCATATTGGGTGAAAACACCCCAACCATGCGCGCGCCGCTGAGGCCGGAGCCATCGGCGACGAGCAAAGAGGCAATAAAACGGTGATTGCCTTCCAAAAGGGTGACGGGATGATTTTCGTCTAAGCCCAAGAAAACAATCATCCTTTTAGGGTTGGCTGGCCCCAGATGCGAGTAAACCGCCCTCATTTTGGTGGCGAAGGCACTCATATCGTTGCCATCCAATTGCTCTCGGACCTTAGTCGCCACGTTTCGGGCTTTGAAGTCGCCATTGGCAATTTTCCTCCAATGGGCACGGGGAAAGACGCTGACTTTATCCACATCTTCCGGGGCAAAGTCTATCTCCCACCATTGCCGGTCGTCGGGCAGCTCCCACCACATGGTGTTGCGACGGCGAAAAAGCAGTGCCTGGCGAATCGCGTTTTCCGCTTCATTGGTGAGATCAGGATTGTTCACGATCTCCGCAAACTGCTCTCGGTCCGCGTTATATTCCGGATGAAAGAATTCACCTTTCAGAAATTCTGAGATGACCTCGGCTTCGGTAATGCGACGCAGCTTTTTCATGCCGCCCCAGCCAGCGGCGCAGAATTGTGACGACGCAAAAATGGCACCGCTACCAGCGCCAGCATAAGGGCCATGAGAACAATGCGCACCATAATGACTTCACGCAGCGAGCCGTGAAAAAGCGCAATGCCCAGAACCAGGGCTCCGCTGAACATCAACTGTAGCCACGCAGTATTGGCAATGCGGCGGGACATTTCATACGCGATGAACACAACACTCAGCGAATACAGTCCGGTGGCCGCGGCATAGAGTGCCAGCAGCCAGCCAATATCAATAAAGCGCGAGCCAAAGATCACACCCATGATTAGGTGCGGGAAAAACGCGGAGATGGCGATGAACAACAATGAAAGTCCAAGCACCAGCAGCAACGGCAAGCCAATGCCGTGGGCTTTGGGCTGGGCTTTCGTTGGCTCTGCGCTGGCGGCAGCCGCGACTGGAAACATGGCGTTGACTACACCAAACCAGGAAGCGAAATAAAGCAGCCGGCCGATTTGAGAAATGGCGGCATAGACTCCTGCTGGATCAGACGGGAAATAATGTTTCACCAGCAAAATATCAATGTTGTTGATAATGACCTGACCTACAAAGAAAACAATGGCCTGGACAGCTTCGGCCAGCAAGAGCGGTTCAGCTGCGCCCGGCTGCACGCGCAGTCGCGATGGCAATCGCGGCAAAAAGCACGCCGAGATCACGGCAGCCGAGATTGCGCCCACAGCGCCAAGTACACCGTATCCGGCAACTACAAATCCTGCTCCCACAAAGAAGCGCACAACGGCTTCAAGAACAAAGTTGGTGCCCAATCGGGGAAACGCGCATACGCCTTGCATCGCGCCGCGCTTCACGCCCAGCGGCGCATAGGCAGCGATACCGAGAGCGAGAATTCCGATGATCCATGGGCTGGGAACATTCAAAAAAGAAGCGACGGGCCTTTGCGCCACAAAAAGCAGCGCTCCCAGAACAAGGCTTACAATCCAGGCTTTGCTAAGCAAATTGTGGACGATAGCAGCTTTGCCAGAATCAGCCTGGCTTCTTGCAACAAACTTTGCGCACACTAACTGAAACGCCAGACTCACGCAGGACGCCAGCAGAAGAAGAGTAACTGCGGCATTGATATTGCCGAACGCAGCCGGACCAAGCATCCGGGCCATGACCATGTTGTAGGCGAAATTGAAAACGTTCACCAGCATCATGGCAACAAGCATGATGAAGCTGCCGCTCAGCACCGTGGCCTGGGCGCTAGGCTGTGGGCGCACCGGGGCTGGCGCGTCAACTGCCGTAAGGGTGACAACGCTCTCTGATTGCGATATCAAATCGGAATCTCTTTAAGCTGCAACGGATTGAACAGAAGAACGCTTGCTGTGCTGCAATTGTTGCCGCATGGCATTGGGCAGGAAGCCGCTATAACTGCGTGCCGCTTCCGTTGAGGTCTCATAAATTTCAAACAGACGGTCTGTGCGCGTGAGTTCCAGCACCACGGCTGCCTGATCGGAGAGCGAAGCGAGTTTCACATCGCCATCGCGCTTGTGCGCTTCAGACATGCAGCGCAGCAGCATCTCCACGCCGGCGGCGTCAATTTGCACGATCTGCGAAAGATCAAACACCAGTTGCGGGCGGTCAGCAGCCAGGAAAGGACGTACGTCGCGCAGAAATTCGCGTGCTGCGCGGGCATTCACGCGTTCCGGCATTCTCTTGACTACTACTGGCCTGCTATTGATGTCCATATCGCCTCGCTACAACCATGTTGGGGAATTTGTGGGAATTTTCTGTGTCACATGCGGAAGTTTCAAAGCCAGCAGCGTTACCCAGCGCCGGCGATGTCTGCCGCAACTTAACATGCAGATCGGGTTCTTGTACTGTCGATCTGGCAAAAATACCCTGCCACGCCATGCGCGGAAGATAAGTCAGCATTTCCGTGGCCGAGCTAAAAAGTCTTTTGCTTGACTCAATTGAGATGGCAGCGATCAGCTTGGGATCCGTGATCTGCACCGTTACATCGCGACGCAGATTCACGATCTGTCCCATGCCTGCAACTGAATGCTCCAGGTCAAGGCCGGCTCCTACGTAAGAGAAAGGCAGCACGGTGGAATTCTCAACGACCGTTCCGCAATCGACCACGGCATGTCTTTCCACTGAGCTGCAGCGCGTAATCACCGCGCCGGACCGCACACGCGCCAGTGATCCAATGAATGCTGGGGCCAAAACGCGCGCGCCTTTTTCAACCGATGCGCCGGGAGCCATCCACACGCCAGGCTTCACTTCTTTTCCCGCGGGGCAGGTCTGGGTTTTGAGAGTGAGAATATCAATGGCGAATTGCCGCAGATCACGCGGATCTGCCAGCTGATTCAAATAACCTTCATGCTGGAAGAGCGGACACTCAGTGCGGCAGCGGGCAAGCTGCGTCCGGAAGAGTGACGCGGCATCATTGCGGCGTGAAGCGCTGATGCAGAAAATTTCCAGCGGCTGAGAGCCATAAGCCATTTGCGTGGCGCGGCACTGGCGATCCAGATGGTATTGCACCAGCTTTTCAAAATCTACTTCCGCATACGCGCCCAGCCGGATCAACACAACCAGTTCAGCGCCGCTCTGCGCCATGTCATTGAATGCAGATTCGGCGGTGCGCCAGAAACGATCAGGAGAGGCGGAGACACACGCAACATCCGCTGGCAACCCATAGTTGCGGACGCCGGGAGACGGGGCTGTTTCAACCACCGCACTGATTTGCGAAATTCCGTATTGCTGCAACCGCTCGGCCATGCGCTGGAGAGGTGTTTTCCCCACCACATCCATAACGCCCAGAAGCGCCGAGGCAGGCATCTGGTCAACCTCTCCGGTACTTTCTGAATTGACCAGCAATAACCCGCGAATGTCCATAATTCCTTTACCTGCTAACGCCCTGGCAACATGCGGTGAAGGGAGTGATGGAAATCAGAAACGGGAAAAACCCAACGTACACAAATGAGGCCGAAAACAACTCTGTGCTACCGAACCCCTGGGATTCTCTGGCAACTGAAATCCGCGCACAATACACGCGGCCAGCAAAAAAAAAATATTTGTTTGTTACTTTCTTATACCCTAAAAATAAAACAGAACCACTTTCTTCAAAGCAGCAGTGTTGAAATAGATGTCAATTGTCCTGTACGTGTTGTAAGTTCAGAGCAGCTGCTGGACTTTTTTTTATGAGACTTTAGAACTAAGGCCCGCATGCTGAACGCACCAAGGATTAGCTTGTTAGAATCCTCTTATGGCGGAACAAACCACAGTCTATTTTTCCCGCATGGACTCCCCGGTTGGGCCTCTGCTGCTGGCAGCCACTGAGAAAGGCCTGCGTCGTCTGCATTTTGATCGCTGCAACCAGCCGGTTGCAGCGAAAGACGAAATCTGGATCGAATCGCACCAGTTTCTTCAGCCTTATGTCGATCAGATGAATGCTTATTTTTGCCGTGAACTACGTGCATTCACCGGCAAACTTGAGCTGCTAGGAACACCGTTTCAAAAAGATTGCTGGGAAGCCCTGCTGCGGATTCCCTACGGCACAACCTGCTCCTATGCTGACATTGCTCGCGCCATTGGACGCCCTAAAGCTTTTCGCGCAGTTGGCATGGCAAACCACGTGAATCCAATCGCCATCATCGTCCCGTGTCATCGAGTTTTAGGCGCCAACGGCCTGCTTACGGGTTACGGTGGCGGCCTTAGCACCAAGGAAAATTTACTTCGTCTCGAAGGTGCGAAATTTCTTGTAGAAAAAATTTCTCTAAAAATTACTAGAGAAGAAGATTCACCCAGGCAAATCGAGCTGCCATATTAAATCCGCTAATTATTAGGCGGCTTTTGCGCGGAAGGCGCACTACCTTTTTCCGGCTCAGGATTATTCGCCGGCACGCTGATCGGCTGCTTGCCGCCATTTGGTGACGTGGTGTGCGATGAGGTTTTGTCGTTACGCCCGCTTACGGTCAGATTATTGGTTAGCTTCTTACTTCCGGCATACGACTGCACAATGCGCGAGGCCGTAATTTTCTCTTTGTTGGTAGTCACCGCTCCGTCCAGTGCGATGGTGTCACCAGAAACCGTGACGTGCGGACTGTCGCCGGTCAACGTTGGCTCTTTGCTGAGTGCACCTTGAATCTGGCCTTGCAGATCAGAATCCGTCATGGCGCTTACGCCGCCGAGATTTGGGTCTGCGTTCTGCACTTCTGGACTTTGAACGATGCTCGAAGACGCGCTGCCAGCTACTCCGCCCGAGGTTGCCGGAGCAGTGGAAGTGGGAGCCACAGGCGTGCCAGCTTTACTCTGCGAACCATCGCCCACCTGGGTTGCTGGGGTCGTTGAATTAACCGGGGGCGCTGTTTGGGGCTGTTGCGCTGTCTGCGCATTTACCGCCGCCGCTGACAGGATGAGTCCAAAGCCAAGAATATAAAGGGGGAATCGCATTTTCATTGCTCCGTTTATTCACAAAATCATGATTCACAAAAAATCATGCAGCACAGCGCTAAGCTGCAAAAATACATAGATGCAGTTTTCCAGCCAGAAGACCCCTTGTTTCCACCCAGTTACTACTGTTTCATCAACCTGTTAAAAACACTGGCTTTGGCTGGGCCCGTACATGACAATACTAAGGTCCTTGGCCAATGCTGAAAATAAAAGCCGTGGGCAAACAAGCGAGATTCTTACCTTTAATAAACTAGAGACAGGTCAGCAGACTCGAATCTAAAACGCATTCGGCGTAAACTTACACTTATGGCCCATACGCACTCACACGCCCCGTTGAGCGCCAGAGCATTGCGTTACTCGCTGGCGGCTACTTTTGCGTATGTGCTGATCACGCTGTTTGCGGGCATACGGGCCCACAGTCTGGCCCTGCTCTCTGAATCGGGCCACAACGTAACGGATCTGCTTGCCCTGCTGCTTTCGTGGGTCGCAGTCTTTATCCAGACGCGCCCGCCCAGCGCCACCAAAACATTTGGCTATCATCGCGCCGGAGTGCTGGCTGCTTTTGTAAACGCACTCACCCTGGTGGCCATTGCGCTCTACATTTTCTATGAAGCATTTTTGCGGATGCGCAATCCGGTTCCAGTGCATGCCGGAATCATGATCTGGGTCGCGGTGATTGGG
>DASZMF010000412.1:0-9697 GCA_035552035.1 Candidatus Angelobacter sp. | reverse complement strand
CCGCCGGAGGTGTGCGTTGGCGATGAATGCGTGTTCACACCGACGCCAATCGTTGAATTGTGGCCGTAGCGGGTTCGAGTCCCCCAGGGACGGCACAGCCGTTCGGCTCCGCTCCTGAGAGGAGGAATTTATGTACCGGAGTGAATTCGAACTGGAAGCTGAACTTGAAGATCTGATGGCGGCGCTCGCGAGCAGCGATCTCCAGGCCGAAGCGGAGGCTTTTGCGGCGCCCCGGTTGGTTTTTGATCTGCAATGCGTGGCATGCGCTGACGGCCAATGTGTGGCGTGCCAGGATCAACATTGCGCCGCATGCCCGGTTGCCAACGGCGACTGTCGAACAGTTTTGAATGATGCCATCGGGGAAGCAATCAGGCTCGCAAATAACGCGGCCGATCGAGTTGAAGCCACAATTAGAGTTAGACGTGAGTTGCGTGACGGACAAGCGCAACGGACGGCTCAGCTATTTCAGCTGGTTTTTTGTCATGACCCATCGGAAACGGTGCCATGGGCCGGCGGACCTTCCGGAGCCTCCGTGGCTCAGCGGTTCCGTGCAGTAGCTCATGAACTCGACTTTAACCAGGGACAGAGAAGGATGCGCTTCATCTGCCGGCCCACGCGCGCCGATTGCCGTCAGAACGATCCAGGGGAGTCTACATGCTGTACTCCGAATGACAACGCGTTCACAGTGCCCGGGATACACTCAACTATTTTCTTGTGTACATCATTCTGGACTGGCCAAAATCTGGAAGGGCTTCCTGACCTGTCACGTCGAGGAGGGACAATCCTCCACGAGATGCTGCACAATCTCTACGACCTGGATGACTCAATGTTGACCGGTCGCCTGAATGTACCGACACCAAGAAGGTTTGACGCCCACTGCTACAAGGCCCTCGCTTTGTGGATTAGTGATCTGCCTGTTGAGCAGTTTGTACTTGGCGCATGCAATCAACGCGCGTGTGCCGCTTAAAAGACGGACCGATAATGAGAAGGTACCGCGATGAACCCGTGTCGCGCACTCAATTACGCTCGTACTTACCGCCCCAGGTTCCTCTCGGAGCTGAAAGAATTCCTGCGCTTTCCCAGTGTCAGCTCACAGCCGCAACGCCGCGACGATGTAAAAAGATGCGCGCACTGGTTGGCCCGGCATCTTCAAACCATCGGCCTTGAGCGAGTCCGAATTATTCCAACGCGCGGCAATCCGATTGTCTATGCCTCATGGATGCGCGCGGCAAACTCTCCTACGTTGATCATCTATGGGCATTATGATGTCTTGCCGGGCGAACCTATTGCCAAATGGGCCACCCCGCCATTTACTCCGACAACAAAAGGACTTGATCTCTATGCGCGCGGCGCCGCCGACGATAAAGGACAGCTGTTCTGCCACGTTAAGGCGGTTGAGTCTTATCTCAGGAGCGCGCATGCATTGCCCGTCAACGTGAAATGCATCTTTGAAGGCGAAGAAGAGATTGGCAGTACTCACCTGCTGCCTTTTATCGAACGAAACAAACGCGCCCTGCGCGCCGATGCCGCCATAATCTCTGACACCAAAATGCCTGCGCCCGGCCAGCCGGCGATCAGCTATGCACAGCGCGGTGGACTGCGCGCGGAACTGGAAGTACGCCGGCCAGGGCCGGAACTGCATTCGGGCACTTTTGGCGGCGCAGTGTTGAATCCCGTCCAGGCGGCATGCGAGATCATTGCCAGGCTGCACGATGAGTATGGCCGCGTAACAATTCCAGGCTTCTATGACGACGTGCGCGGCTGGAGTGAGAAAGAGCGCGCTTATATGGTACGCACCGGCCCCAGCGATGACAAGATTCTGCGCGATGCCGAAGTAAAGCATGGATGGGGCGAACGAGGATACACGCTTTATGAGCGCACAACGATCCGTCCGGCACTAGCGGTGAACGGTATTGCCGGCGGGCACTATGGCCCGGGCGTCAAGGGTGTTATTCCTACCAATGCCGTAGTCAAGCTGAGCTTTCGTCTTGTGCCCGACCAGGATCCGGAACGGATAGGCAAGCTCTTTCGCGAGCACATCTCACGGATCACACCGCCGGGAGTGCAAGTCCGGGCAAAAGTTTTTTCTCCTATCCAGCCTGCGCTGGTGGACCGTAACCATCCGGCAGTGCGTGCCGCTGCCTTCGCCTGCAAAAAAGGATTTGGAAACTTTCCGGTTTTCTTGCGCTCTGGCGGATCAATCCCGGTGGTGAATGCTTTTAAGGAGTCGCTGGGTATTCCAACGGTGCTGATGGGCTTTGGGCTTCCCGACGACCATATCCACGCGCCCAATGAGAAATTTCATCTGCCCAACTTCTATCGTGGAATTGAAACTTCAATCTGGTATCTCACTGCGGTCGCCAGCGCCTTACGACGCCGGAATTTCCCGGCAGAGCCGGTGAGGAAAGACAACGAGTGGGTCTTGTGATCATCGATTGCCACTGCCACGCCGGCAAAGGAGACAAAATGACTGCGCCATGGAACACCGACGCGCCAGTCGAAGCGTATCTGCGTCGCGCCCGGGCGGCAGGAATAGACAAGACAATTGTGCTGGCGCCTCTGCATGGCAATTATCAGATCGCCAACAGGCAGGTGGCGCGTATCGTGGCGCGTTATCCCAGCCGCCTTATTGGGTTTGCCTTTGTCCACACCAAACGCGATGCCGGCCGGATTTTCCAGATGGTAAAGCAGGCAGTTACTCGCTGGGGGTTCCGGGGAATCAAGGTGCATGGTTTTGAAGGCATGCCCACACGCGAAGTTTGCGAAACGGCGAAAGCATTCCAGCTCCCGATCCTGGTAGATATTGTCAGCCGTCCTGAGATGGTGGATATGTTCGCTTCGGAATATCCGGACGTGAATTTCATCATCGCTCATCTGGGAAGTTTCACCGATGATTGGAAGGCCCACCAGCAAGTTGCCTATCAATTGGCCCGATATCCCAATGTGTACGCGGACACATCGGGAGTGCGCCAGTTCCGCTACTTGGTTGAAGCCATAAAAAGAGGCGGCCCGCGCAAGCTGCTTTTCGGGTCAGATGGACCATGGCTTCATCCTGGCGTCGAACTGCATAAGATAAGGTTATTGGGCCTGGCTCCGGATGAAGAAAAAATGGTACTGGGCGGCAATATTCTGCGCTTGTTGCGAAGAGCGCGGGTCGGCCAGAGCGCTCTGCGAGTAGCAAATAGCAAGAAGTATCAGCCAAACTCGGGTGCGTTGCACTTGCGGAAGTTTAAGGTTCGCGAGCAAAGCCTTGAGGAGTTCCAGTCGCATAGAGAACCGCTGGCCGGTGAATCGTTATACAGGCCTTAAATTAGGATTACGGAGAAGTCATCTCATACGAGGCTTTACCTGGTGCTCCGGTGCAATTGCGCCAATTTGCAGTAGCTGCGCCACCATGGCGGCCCGCGAACCCACTCCCAGTTTGGCAAAAATCCTGCGCAAATGGGTGCACACAGTCCATGAACTGATATTGAGCACGTCCGCAATCACCTTGTTCGGGTGTCCTTTGGCAACCATCCGAACAATTTCCTGCTCTCGCGGGCTCAGGCGGACAGGCCCGTGATCCGGCACGGGCATGCGGATCAACAGATAACGATGACCATCAACTTCAGTATCGACCAAAACTTCTTCCGGAGCGGGTCCGGAGATATATGGTCCCGTAGTTTTGTCGGACTTTGAAAGAATTCCCAGAATGGAACGCACGCCCTCGTCAACAGAAGCATGTGTGTCTTCGGGGCAGCTTTCGATCGCGACTAGGGCTGGACTAGTACGCATGGCGACTTACTCCATCTGTCCAAAGCAGTGAAGGGCGGAGCGACTGGTTGGCTTCTTCCCTTCGTGTTATAGGAGCCCACAACGTTTACGGGCGGAATCGCCCATTTTGTTAGTGTATCCAGAATGATTTTCGTTTCAGTCTGTTTGTGTAGCCAGGGGATTCTTGTTTGAATGATGGCGAGCCAGAAGGATAATCACTTCACAGGTACTACTGTAGTCGCCTTTTCCAGCTACCCGTAAGAGGTGAGCCTTTTTGTGATACAGCAAAGGTGCGGGTAACCCTCTGACACTTGCCGCCGTGAGAACTCATCCATCGCCAGACGGCAACAAGCTTATAAAAATTTCTTAATCTAAAGATCTCAAGTGATTCGATCCTCTCTGTACGGGAATTTCCGCATCCTCAGGAAGGCTTGTGACCGTCTCTAGTTCGAGCATGCCTTCCAACTATATTCATGAGCAGCCAGCACGTACTATCTGTTCCTGGTATGGTGGACAATCACATTCCCATGGATGCATCTGCCGGGTTCTTTATTACTTAAGCTGCGCCACATATTCGGCTAGTGCATCCTTCCAGTGGCGCGGAGGTGCAATGCCGGCATCGGCCAGCGCTTTCATTTCCATCACTGAGTATTTAGGGCGCGGCGCTTTCCTCTTCATTTCCGCCATGGGCTTGCCCACAATATTTTCCGCCGGTAGATGCGCCAGTTCGGCGGCGCGGTGTGCAATCTCCAGGCGCGTACAAGCGCCCTGATTGCAGAGGTGAAATAGTCCGTAATGGCCGCTTTCCATGACCTCAAGAATTTTGCCGGCGGCATCCAGCGTGTATGTGGCTGTGCCTTGCTGGTCAGCGGCAACTGTATATGTGCCTCCCTGGCGCAGAACACGGAATCCTTTGTCGACAAAATTATCTTTTCCAGGCCCGAACAAAACAGAGACCCGAAAAATCCAATGCCGATCAAGACCGAGAATAGCTTCTTCCGCCAGCAGCTTTGTCTTGCCATAGACTGAAATAGGGCCTACAGGATCTGTTTCGATCCGCGGAGTGCTGGCCGAACCGTCGAAGACTGCGTCAGTAGAAATATGCGCCACCGGAAATGAGAGCTCGCGGGCGACCGTGACAATATTGCGCGTGGCCAACACATTGTTGGCGAACGCGCGTTCGGGCTCGCTCTCACATAAATCCGGATCAGGAATTCCCGCCGTATGGATCAGGGCATCAGGTTTTTCTGCAATGAGCACCCGCCGGACGGCGTCAATGTCAGTTAAATCGGCCGTGGCCCGCGTCATGGGATAAACGGTATGATTCGCCCCAATCACTTGGACCAGACCGCAACCAAATAAACCGTTCGCGCCTGTAATAGCAATCTTCATGCAGCTGCCATTTTAGATCCGAGTTTCCGTGGTAAGAGATTTTTATCGGCTGTAAAGCTAGGCAGCCCTCGCGGCCGACTCCAGCCACCCCTGCATGACTGTATGGTCCACGACCCCTGCCTGCTGCATCACAAGATTGCCATCGCGAAAAACGGCGAAGTTGGGAATTCCGCGCACGTTGTAACGAGCGGCCAGCTCAGGATGCCGTTCGGTATCCACCTTGATCACAATGGCGCGTCCAGCCATCTCCGCCGATGTCTGAGCAACGTGCGGTGCAGCCATACGGCAAGGGCCACACCAGCCGGCCCAGAAATCCACCAGCACCGGAACACGCGACTTCGCAATAATCTCGTCGAATAACGCAGTATCCACTTCCAGTGGTTCGGCAATGGGAGGCAGCGGCGCCTTGCACGCTCCGCAGCGTCCCGTATCGGCAAGACGCTCTGCGGGTATGCGGTTCTTCTGGCTGCACTGCTTGCAGGTTCTAACGATAGGCATTCAACACCTCCACCCATGACGATCCATTAGATGCTAATGGGTGGCATTTGGAATCATGCTGCTGCAGGCGCACGATATAGCCGCCCTGGACGGGTTGATGCCCGGCAAACTGATCCACAATTTTTTGGCTGGACTTGAGGTTCTTAATTGCGGCAAAGAACGCGTTTGATCGGAGCCGATCATCCATGTCCGAAAACCGCTAGTTTCCCCTCATCGCGAATGTGATAATCCAAGACATGGAATTGCCCAGCCGTGAAATTTGCCATCGCGCCTTGCAGAGCAGAGATGCTCGTTTTGATGGCCTGATCTTTGTCGGTGTCACGTCCACGGGGATTTATTGCCGACCTATATGCCCGGCGCGCACCGCCAAGTATGAGAATTGCCGTTTCTTTGGCTCAGCCGCGGCCGCACAGGATGCGGGCTTTCGCCCATGCCTGCGTTGCCGGCCAGAGACTGCGCCTGACATGGCTTCATGGCGGGGAACTTCAAACACGGTTTCCCGTGCGCTGGCGCTGATTGCCGAAGGTGCGCTGGATGGCGCTAAGAGCAGCGTGGAAAAATTGGCGGAACGCCTGGGCATGGGTGAGCGGCAACTGCGGCGTTTATTTCTTCAGCATCTGGGAGCATCACCTGTTTCTGTGGCACAAACGCGGCGCGTGCTTTTTGCGAAACAACTTATCCACGAAACCCGCATGCCCATGACAGAAGTTGCCATGGCCGCAGGATTCGGAAGCTTGCGGCGATTCAACGAAACATTTCTCAAGCTGTTTCACCGCCCACCCAGCGCTTTGCGGCGAAAGAATTCCGGAGGCCAGGGCGAGAAGGATGTCGCGCTGCGGCTGCGTTATCGTGCACCGTATGACTGGGACAGCATGCTCAACTTTCTGCGCGCACGCGCGATTCCCGGCGTGGAAATTGTGGATGGTGCACGTTACCTGCGCACGGTTGAAGTAGATGGCGCCCTGGGAAGCATTGAGGTCACGCATCTGCCTGCGCGGCAAAGTCTTGGCGTGAGCATTCGCTTTCCGGATGTGCGGTTGTTGCCGGCGATCGTTGCGCGGGTACGACGCTTGTTTGATCTGGGCGCCGATATTGAAACCATTGATGACCATCTATCGGGTGATCCGGTGCTGGCTCCATTGGTAGCACAGCGCCCGGGCTTGCGAGCTCCCGGCGGGTGGGATGGTTTTGAGATAGCCGTGCGCGCAGTGCTGGGCCAGCAGATCAGCGTGATTGCAGCGCGCAAATTGGCCGGGCAACTTGTGGCGCTTCATGGGCGCGTGGTGCCAAAGTCTTTGCGGATTCATCCTGAGCTGTCTCGCACTTTTCCGACTGCCAAGCGGCTAGCTGCGGCATCTTCCATTGGTTTAGGCATGCCCGTAGCGCGGCTGCAGACGTTGAAAGCCGTGGCCGATGCTGCGGTGGCTGATCCGAATCTGTTTCATCCCTTCGGCAGCATTGAAGAGACAGTGGCGCGCCTGCGGACCATTCGCGGCATCGGCGAGTGGACCGCGCAGTACATTGCTCTGCGCGCTATCCGCGAGATGGACGCATTTCCCGCAACGGACATTGGGTTGCTTCGCAGCGTAGCTTCCATGGATGGAGAGAAGACGACGTCCGCGAACCTTTTGCTTCGCGCCGAATCCTGGAGGCCCTGGCGCGCCTACGCAGCCCAGCATCTCTGGGCTGCAGATGGAAACGCAGCAATAAAAATGCTAGGCGTCTCAGGCTGATTGTTGATCGGGATCGGCTAGCTGTTGCGATCTAAAAAATCGCAAATCATAAATAAAGCTTCAGTGCGATGAGCTTGCTATTAAGGATTAAAAAGATGAGTCTGTCTTACAAAGAAATCGAGTCTCCCGTTGGAAAGCTGAAGCTAGTGGCCAGCGATCAAGGCTTGGTAGCCGTCCTGTGGGAACATGACAGCCCTCGCCGGGTGCGGCTGTGCGAATTAACAGAGAATGAGGAGCACCCAATTCTCGTTAATACAGAGCGCCAACTAGGCGAATACTTTGCCGGCAAACGCAAAGCATTCTCTGTTGCCCTGGATATGCGAGGCACTGACTTCCAGAAGAATGTATGGGAGGCTTTACTGGCCATACCTTTTGGCGAGACGCGAAGCTACGGGCAGCTTGCCAGGCAACTGGGAAACCCTAAAGCGTCACGGGCCGTGGGCGCGGCGAATGGGAAAAATCCAGTATCCATTATTGTGCCGTGCCATCGCGTGATTGGATCGTCCGGCAAGCTGACAGGCTTTGCCGGCGGGCTTAATACGAAAGCGCGTTTACTACAGCTCGAAAAATAAAGTGTGTTTTGCGCATGACAGAAATGTTGAGGCGCGTGGCCTTCTTAGATCACAGCGCACCAGCTTATAATTTGTTGAGAACTTTTCAGCATCCAACCCAATCATGCGAACCATAACCCTCGAAGAACATTTTGTAACCGCCAATTTCCTGAAAGCCAGTGGCGCTTATGCCAGCGCCTCACCACAGTTCGGAAAGATTCAGGCCCAACTCTTAGATCTCGGCGCTGGCCGCATTGCCGCCATGGACCAAGGCGGCGTGGACGTGCAAGTGTTGTCACTGGCCGCCATGGGCTTTGACCCGCTGGACGCCGCGACCGCAACCTCATTGGCCAGAGATATTAATGATGAATTGGCAGCGGCCGTGAATGCTCATCCGGAGCGACTGGCTGGCTTCGCTACGCTGGGCATGAAAGATCCATCAGCGGCGGCGAAAGAACTTGAGCGCTGCATACACTCACTGAAATTCAAAGGCGCGCTGCTCAATGGGACGGTAGGCGGCGAATTTCTGGACGATCCAAAATTTCTTCCTGTGCTGGAAGCAGCGCAATCACTGGGCGTTCCAGTGTACCTCCATCCGGCACCGCCGCCGAAGCGGGTGAAGGATGTTTATTTTTCCGGCCTGCCCGATGCGGTGAGCCAGATGCTTTCCATGGCCGGCTGGGGTTGGCACGCGGAAACTGCGCTTCATTCCTTGCGCCTGATTGTTGCAGGAGTGTTCGTTCGACTGCCAAAGTTGCAGGTGATTATCGGCCACATGGGTGAGGGCCTGCCCTACGCTCTTGCCCGTTCAAACCAGATCATGAACAGCGTGACTAAACTTCCGCAGGAAGTGGCAGCGTATTTCCACCAGAATTTTCACGTCACCACCAGCGGCTACTTTACCGTGGAACCATTTCATTGCGCGCTGGATGTCATGGGCGGCATTGACCGGCTCATGTATTCCGTGGATTATCCCTTTAGCGCGAATGCGCAGGGGCAGGAGTTTCTGAAGGCACTTACGCTTGGCTCAACGGACATGGAGAAGCTGACGCATGCCAATGCGGAAAAGCTGTTGAAGTTATAAGCCAGCGCAACGATGGTTGAAAGCCACTGGCCCAATGCTAATCATCTGTGCCTTGTGTGCGTTATGCTTGCATTGATGGCAGGAAAAAATCAATGATTCCTATTCAAAATTTATTTGAAAGTCATTTGACCGTGGTTGATCTGCGGCGCTCCATGGCATTTTATGGTGAGCTGCTGGGGCTTGAACTTGCCCATGTGGTTGACGAGCGAAAAGTGGCGTTCTATTGGATTGGCGGAAAAGGCAAGTCGATGCTCGGTTTGTGGGAGGTGGGAACCTCTCCGCAAAAGATAATTGGGCATGTTGCTTTTAGTGTGAGTCTGGAACATCTGCTTGAAGCGCCGGAGAAGTTAAGCGCCGCGCAGGTGGTTCCGCGCGATCTTGCTGGCAAGCCCGCCAGCGAACCGGTGGTGCTGGCATGGATGCCGGCGGCTGCCTTGTATTTCCACGATCCTGACGGGAATCTTCTGGAATTTTTAACGATGCTCCCAGATTCGCCGCGGCCTGAATTAGGAGTTGTGAACTGGAGCAATTGGAAGCCCTGAGTTTTACTGCTTCAATCATTTTGAATGTAGGGTGAGAATTCGCGCTGTTCTGGCGCGAAATTCCGGAGCTAAACAATCTGTTCAGTGATTGGTGTTAGCGTTTAGTGGTGAAGCGCATTCCCCCTGAGATGATCCTGGGAGAAC
>DASZMF010000411.1:0-1684 GCA_035552035.1 Candidatus Angelobacter sp. | reverse complement strand
ATGAAGAAGTGCGCTTGAAGTACCGTTACATTGACCTGCGGCGCGACAAGATGCAGGCCAACATACAGCTTCGCCACAACGTGGCGCTGGCCATTCGGCTGGAACTGGCGGGACGCGGCTTTTTGGAAATTGAAACGCCGTTCATGACGCGCAGCACGCCGGAAGGCGCGCGCGATTATCTGGTGCCGAGCCGTGTGCATCCCGGAGAGTTTTATGCGCTGCCGCAGTCGCCGCAGCTCTTCAAGCAGATCCTGATGATCTCTGGCTTTGATAAATATTTCCAGATCGTCCGCTGCTTCCGCGATGAAGATTTGCGCGCTGACCGCCAGCCGGAGTTTACCCAGATCGACCTGGAGATGAGCTTCCCGCAGCCTGACCGTATTTATGAAGTGGTGGAAGGCTTTCTGAAAGCTTCATTCAAAGCCGCTGGGCACGAATTGCCGTTGCCGTTTGTCCGCATGAGTTATGACCAGGCCATCCGGCAATATGGGATCGACAAGCCAGACATGCGCCTGCCCGCGATGGTGGATATCCGTCCGGCGTTCAGCGATGAAGATCTGGCCGAGCTGCGCATTGACGGCGCAATGAATATGGTTGGAATCAGAATTCCGAACGTCGGCAAGATTTCTGACCGCGAGAAAAAAGAGCTGCGCGCCTTGTCTGAAGAGCTGGCCAGGCGGAATACAAATTTTGCCGGCGTGCTGTATGACTTTGTGCAGCTGGAAAAGAAGCGTCCGCAGGCCGCGGCAAAAATACGCGAGCTCTGCGGGGCCGGGCCTGACGATTTAGTTGTGCCGGTAGTGGCTATCGCCATGGAAGGCAAGACGCGCAGTGCTGCCAACCAGAAAGCGCAATTTACATCCGGCGGCGAAGCGCGGCTGGAGCTGGGCCGCAAATATGCTGATAAACACAAGGCCTTTGAGCGCAGCGGCGAAGTGGCGCGCGACTTCAAATTCCTGTGGGTCACAGATTTCCCCATGTTCGAGTTTGACGAGAAGGACAACTGCTGGAATGCGGCGCACCATCCCTTTACCTCGCCGCATGACCATGACATGGAAAAGCTGTTGACCGATCCCGGCGCAGTACGCGCGCTGGCCTATGACGTGGTGCTGAACGGCACGGAGCTGGGCTCAGGCTCAATCCGTATTCATCGGCAGGATATTCAAAAGCAGATCTTCACCGCTCTGGGCATGACCGACGAAGAAGCTAAATCGCGTTTTGGATTTTTCCTGGACGCGTTGGAGTACGGCACGCCTCCGCACGGCGGCATCGCGCTGGGGCTCGACCGTATTGTGATGATCCTGGCGGAAGAAGACAGCTTGCGCGAGGTGATTCCCTTCCCCAAAACAGCCAAGGCGATTGACATGATGGTAGATGCACCAACACCTGTGACTGAGACACAGCTGCGGGATTTGGGAATCAAGCTGAGGGGATAAAACTTTTACCACAGAGGGCACAGAGGCACACAGGAGAAAATCAAAAACTCATTTCTCCTCTGTGTCTCTCTGTACCCTCTGTGGTTTAAATTGCTTTTTGCTGGTTTTCTATGTCTCTGCCAATCGTCCTCGATCCCATCCACAGCACCAAAGCAAGTAGAATAGACAGCACTGGCACTGCAATCAGCGCCTGCTGCAGGCCGATGGCCTTGAACGCTTCATTGATTTTGTCTGCACCGGCCAGATGC
>DASZMF010000410.1:0-1715 GCA_035552035.1 Candidatus Angelobacter sp. | reverse complement strand
GAAAGCTTACCCGTCTGTGTTTCTCCGCGCCGTCAAAAACACCACTCCAAGCCCGAGCAACAGAACTCCGCCTTCCAGACGCGTGGACCACTCGTGCAACCGATCAAACTCAGCACGCTGGGCGTGATTGGGTGATGAACTATCTGCGTTCTGCATTTCTGCTTTTAATTCGCGCATACGCGGCGAGATTCCAAACTGGGAATAAGCCGTTAGCGCCAGCATGAGCACAATGAAAACATGACTCAACACAAACGGCTTGATTTGATCATGTTTCTGCCAGTTGTAGAGCAGGGAAGCGATAAGGAAAACAATGCCTGAGATGAGCCCCATCCAGTGCAGTTTGCTCAGCGACGCGCTCACAACGTCGCCCGCGAGTTTGGTGGTGGGCAAGACTGTGAATAAAGTTGGCGCTTCCACAAAGGCAAAAAAGATGATGCCGCCGATCCAGACGATCAGTGTGAGAAGGATGAGAAATCGCAGGAAAGACATTATTCGGAAAGTATATCGCTTGTTTTATATCCCGAACGGAAGTGAGGGATCACTATCGCCGGATATGTATTGGAGTGCTGATGTCTTGTCCCAGGAACTGCACGAGGCAGCGCACGCATGTTTAGCCCCCAAACCTCTTCTGGGCTATAGGGCTCCCTCACTTCGTTTCGGGATTACAGAAAAAAGCTATACCGGAACCGGTACCGACTGAATAATGTCGCGAAGAATATTGTCGCCCTGGTCTGACTTCTTCAGCGTTGAAGAATAGCGGGCATTCACCACTACGCGATGCGAAAACACCGGCACCACCAGCGATTTGAAATCCGCGGGTGTGGCAAAGCGTCTGCCTTCCAAATAGGCCATGGCCTGCGCAGCACGATAGAGCATGAGCGATCCGCGCGGTGATACGCCGAGCGAAAGAGTCTCAATCTCACGCGTTTTTCTTACGATATCCAGCGCGTAGTCAACGAGCGAATCGTCAACCTTTACCTGCGTGACTTCTTCCTGCATGGCAAGAATATCAGCGCCGGTTGCGACGGGCTTTACCGAATCCAGACGCGCAGCGCCGGCTTCAGAGCGCAGAATCTCGCGCTCATTGGTTCCCTGCGGATAGCCCATGCGCACGCGCAGCAGGAAACGGTCCAGCTGAGATTCCGGCAGAGGATATGTGCCGTGATGTTCAATGGGATTCTGTGTGGCAATCACCAAAAAGGGCTGGGGCAGCGGATGCGAATTGCCATCCATGGTGACCTGGCCTTCATTCATCGCTTCCAGCAAGGCGGACTGAGTTTTCGGCGTGGTGCGGTTGATTTCATCGGCCAGCAGCACATTCGTGAAAATCGGGCCGGCCTTGAATTCGAACTGACTCTCAACGGACGAGAAGACTGAAATGCCCAACACGTCAGAGGGCAGCATGTCACTGGTGAATTGCAGACGTTGAAAGGTGCAATCCAGCGCGCGCGCCATGGCATGCGCCAGCGTGGTCTTGCCAACGCCCGGTACACCTTCAATCAATAGATGTCCGCGGGCCAGCATGGCCACCATTGCGAGGCGCAGGATTTCATCATTGCCGCGAATAATCGAGCGCAGTGACTGCTCAATCGCTACGGCGCGAGCGTGCGCGCTGGAAGAAGACTGAATCTGTGTTGACGCCATCGACTTGGGCTCTATTGTATCGCTGTATTGCAATCGCACAACCGCCTTGTTTCCTGTCTGGTACTACTATG
>DASZMF010000409.1:0-4159 GCA_035552035.1 Candidatus Angelobacter sp. | reverse complement strand
ACTGGGCCGCCGGTGGCAAACCAAACATCGTTTTTACCGAACGTCGCGATGCAGGTGCCGCTGGCGGCGAATGCTCCTTCTTTGGGCAAAGCGTCCGGCATTTTTTTGACCAGCACTGGATCCCACGTTGCGCCATCCGATGTGGCGATCAGAGGAAACTTGCCGTCCACGGAATCGCTCATCGTGATGCCATGTGTGCTGTCCCAGAAAGCAAAACAATCATAGAAGGCGTTGGAGTTGTAGTTGGTAAACTGGCGCTGCCAGATCTTGCCGCCGTCAGTCGTTTTATAGATGCGTGATTTTTCGCCTTCGCCAATGCTGAGTACGTACGCGGTGTTCTGGTCAAAAGCCTGTATGTCGCGAAAATCAAGATCGTCGGCCCCGACCACATCCATCTTCAGCCATTTTTTGCCGCCATCCGTCGTGCGCAGTACTGTTCCCTTTGCGCCGCTGGCCCAGGCCACCGTATCTGAAACCGCGCTGATGCCCCGCAGCGGCACGTCAACATTGCTTTCCTGCGGCTGCCATAGACCCTGCTCCGCCTTTGCCAGTTCGGGTTGCTGGCCGCATGCCATGGCTGAAACCATGACTATGCTGAAGAATATTGCCGCTGCACGCATTCCTATGCTCCCAAAGGACTTAGATTATGCCGGTGGCGAAATTGTAACCTTTGGCCCACCAAATCCTCTATTCTGGTGGAGGAAAATTCAGGTGAATGTGATTCTGGTCCCGGTAACGGCACAGAGCGAGCTTCGCGATGAAGAAGTAGTGGGCCGTGTGCTTGCCGGCGAGACCGCCCTGTTTGAGATCCTGATGCGCCGCTACAACCAGCGGCTTTATCGGGTAGCGCGCAGCATTCTGCGCGACGACAGCGAAGCCGAAGACGTAATGCAGGACGCCTACGTTCGCGCTTATGAACACCTGAATCAATTTGCGGGCAGGGCCGCGTTTTCCACCTGGCTGACCCGCATCGCCATTCATGAAGCGCTGGCGCGTAAACGGCGTCGCGCACGGATGGACGAACTTGACTCCCTCCCGGCGAACGGAGAATCCATGATTATCATGAAGTCATCAGGCCCCAGCCCGGAGACCGGTACAGCCACCGCTGAAGCGCGCGCGCTGCTGGAGCAGGCCATCCATCATCTGCCGGAAGCCTACCGCACAGTAGTAATGCTGCGTGAAGTAGAAGAAATGAGCGTGGCGGAAACCGCGGAGAGCCTGGGCGTGAGTGATGGAGTGGTTAAAACGCGCCTGCATCGTGCCCATGCCATGTTGCGCAAGGACCTTTACGCACGCGCCAAAGGACGGGCCACGGACTTGTATCAATTTCACGCAGTGCGTTGCGATCGCGTAGTGAAAGCAGTGTTTGAAAGAATTCAACAGAAACCGTCCAGCAGCGATCCAGCAGTTGTGCAGTAGCTGCTTCGCTCTATCGATTCGATTTCGACAGCATCGTCTTTTCTGAACCAACTGTTCTCAACGCGGTATTTTCAAACCCCGCCTGAAACCCGTTAGCCCATCCTAAATCCACTCTCATTCAGGCAAGTTGCCGAGGTAACCCTGGCCTTACTGAATAGTCTTGCCGCAGGGCCAAACTATGTTGTATAAACTGCAACATCCCAGGCTAGTTTCCAATTTATCCAAGAGGTAGTTCATGCTTCGCGCCAGGTTCTCTTTTCTTGTGCTGCTATTCGCTGTTCTAGGTTCATCCCATCGGCTTTTCGCCTTAGACGACTGGCTACCTATTAATCCAGAAGAACTAAAGATGACCGCGGACAGCGCGCATCAGGGCGATGCGATCATTCTCTACCGTGAAGAAACCGCGGATGACATGACCCGCCACCGCTATGTTTACATGCGCGTGAAAGTTCTTACGGAAAAGGGTAAGAGCTATGCTGACGTACACATCCCGTATGATGGCAGCTTTGTGGGGATTTCCGATCTGCGGGGGCGGAGCATTGCGCCAGACGGCGCCATCACGCCGTTTACCGGCAAGGCTTTTAATACCACCATTGTGAAAGCGCACGGCGTTAAGTATCTGGCCAAGACCTTTACTTTGCCGAATGTCCAGGTGGGAAGCATCATCGAATGGAAATATACGGCTTTCTGGGACGACTTTCTCATCGCACCACGCTGGGTGGTGCAGGAAGATCTCTTCCAGAAGAAAGCCAAGTTTACATTTGTGCCCATGATAAAGCCCGGACACGAAGTTATTGACAGCCGCGGTGAGGCCAAAGACGGTGTCTTTCATATGTTGATTGGATTTCCGGAAAAAACCGAGATCAAAACAACGCCAACTGACCACTATGAGCTTGAGCTGCACGACATTCCGGCTTTTGAAGAGGAAGATTTCGCTCCTCCGGCTGACATGATGAAAATGCGGGTGAATTTTTACTATGGTTCTGACAGGATGACCAAGCCCGTGGAGTTCTGGAAGAACGAAGGCAAATACTGGAACAAGGAAGTAGATCAATTTGCAGGGCATTCCGCAGCGGTTGCCAACACCGCGCGCCAGGCAACAACCCCAAGCGACACAGCGGAACAAAAAGCGCGCAAGATCTATGCCTACGCGCAGAAGATCACCAACCTGGACTATGTTTCAAGTGCCAGTCTGGTGGAAGAAATAACAGGCCGTCCCGGCAAAGCAAAGCGCACAGTAGATGACGTGCTGCACAAGAATGAAGGCTATCGCGACGAAATTGCTAGGCTCTTCTGGGGCATGGCTCGCGCGGTTAATCTAACCACTTACATAATGCGCGTGGCCGACCGGGACCAGTACTTTTTTCAATCAACAGTACCCAACCCAGACCAGCTGACCTCAGAAATTGTTGTCGTGGTGATCGATGGAAAAGAGGTCTTTCTCGATCCCGGAACCCCTCTTTGCCCTTACGGACTTTTGTCATGGCAGCACAACTCAACGCAGGGCATGCGCCAGATGCCGGATGGAGGCACGGCCCTGGCGGTTACGCCACCCGCCAATTACAAAGATGCAGTGAGCAAACGAGTAGGCCACATTTTGCTTAACGATGACGGCAGCGCCAAAGGCACGGTCGCGATTGCGTGGTCCGGCGAGGAAGCGCTCGCTCATCGTTTGAATGCACTAAAAACGGATGAGGCAGGAAGAAAAAAAGAGCTGGAAGACGAACTTAAAACGGTATTGCCGCCGGGCACATCGGTGCAAATGGACAAGGCCACGGGATGGGACGAGCCTGATGCGCAATTGAAGGCCAACTTCACCATCGACATTCCCTCTTACGCCAGCAACGCGGGTAAACGATTGCTTGTGCCCACTAACATGTTCCAGACGAACACACACCAGCCCTTCACCCATGGCGAGCGCAAACAGCCAATCTATTTCAACTATCCTTATTATGAAATGGATGACACGCAGATTACGTTCCCGGCCGCGTACCACATGGAAAGCCTTGGCCAGGATGTTCCGCCGGTGAAAACCGACTACTCCATCTACAAAGTGAAGCACAGCGTGGCCGGAAATACCGTGACGATCAGCCGCGACTTTGCCATGGCGGGAATCGGCTTCCAGCAAAAGGATTATCCCGAGCTGCGCAAGTTTTATAACGATGTAAACAGCCACGACTCAGAGCAGCTGGTGCTGAGTTCGGCGGCGCAGTAGAAATTTAGAACAGGGTCGTAGCAATAAAAAAGCGCCGGATTAAAATCCGGCGCTTTTAAGTTTACAGATTGTTTCAGGTTACGGAATCACGTACTTCAAGCTGACATAACCCATCATCAAGTGAGCATTTTTGGGCGAATTGTTCGCTGCATTCACAAACCATGGTGCACGCGTCAGGTAAGAGGTCTGCGTGACCAGTTGCAGAGCGCCGTACTGTGGGTTTCTCCACAGAGTCTGGGTCCAGTCAAATGTTCCTTCCTGGATGGCGCGGTTGTTGGTGTTAGCTGAACCGATTCCACCGAAACCGATGATCGGTTTAACTGTGGCCGTTGACGTTACGTCCGGGAAAGAATTACGTTGAACGTAAATTCCGCCGTAATAGAAGCCGAATGCGCTCTTGTGCTTGGTGGCTTCAATGCCAACAATGGCGCTACCGGCGTGAACCATAGAATTATCGAGGGTGAAAGTTGTGGGCCCTGTTTGGATTGGAACAACAACAGCCGCTGGGGCAAGGCCGATGAGATA
>DASZMF010000408.1:0-8212 GCA_035552035.1 Candidatus Angelobacter sp. | reverse complement strand
ATTGAACGCCGGAGGCGCGCGCAATATACGCTGCCGCCGCTGGTGGATTTGAAGACCGTGCAGCGGGCCATTAGCGATGTGGCGCAGGCATTATGGCAAGACCGGATTGACGAGGATTATGCGGGGGAATTGCTGCTGAAGCTGGAAGATGCGTCGATGGCGTTGCGCCAACGTGCGGCACTGCCCTTAAAGGATTCGCGGGGTTGAGCAGGAGACGTAGCGTGCTACATCTCTACGTGAAGGAATTTGGTTGAACGATAGAGTGAGGAATTGGTTGAAACGATAGAGTGAGGATGTCATAGCGAGCACAAGGTCCCTCGCCGCTACTCAGGCGGGGGCACTAAAGAGCGCGCCTTCGCTGACGCGACTCGGGGTGACGTAACTTATTATTATTTTTGGCAACAAAACATTGCAGCGATTTATGCTTGTAAATGATCCTGAGGATTTAACCGCATATGCGCCGACTCCTGATTTTTCTTGTGGTAACTACCATCATGGCTACAGCTCAAAAAACTCCCGCTCCGTCTACGCTGCCTGATGCTGCTGAACTGAACCGCATGGCTGCGCGCTTTGCGCCTGCGCCTTTGGACGTGGATCTCTCCGCGCTTTCTGCCGGGGACAGGAAGGCGCTGGCCAAGCTGGTGGAGGCCGGGCACGTGATCGATCATTTGTTCATGCAGCAGTTCTGGAGCGGCAATCTGGCGCTCTACCAGAAGCTGCAGCAGGACAAGACTCCACTGGGGCAGGCGCGCCTGCACTATTTCTGGATCAACAAAGGTCCGTGGTCTGAAATTGACGAGCACAAAGTTTTTCTGCCCGGCGCTCCGGCGAAGAAACCGGCGGGCGCAAATTTTTATCCTGAGGATATGACCAAGGATGAGTTTGAGGCCTGGGTGAAGACTCTCTCGCCCGAGCAGAAAGACCAGGCTGAAGGATTCTTCACGGTCATCCGCCGTGATGCCGGGAAGAAACTCAAGGTGGTTCCTTACAGCTTGGAATACAAAGTTGATCTGGATCGCGCGGCCAAACTGCTGAACGAAGCCGCCGCTTTAACAGACAACGCGTCGCTCAAAAAGTTTCTCACCACGCGCGCCGCCGCTTTCAGCTCCAACGATTATTTTGAAAGCGACATGGCATGGATGGACCTGGACGCGCCCGTGGACGTGACGATTGGCCCTTACGAAACTTATAACGACGAAATATTTGGCTACAAGGCCGGGTTCGAGGCCTACATCAACGTGCGCGACGACAAGGAATCTGCCAAGCTGGCGTTCCTGGGCGAGCATCTGCAGGAGAATGAAAATAATTTGCCCGAAGATCCGCAGTATCGCGTGGCCAAGCTGGGAGCGGCCGCGCCCATCCGCGTGGTGAATGAAGTTTTTGCCGCAGGCGATGGCAGCCATGGCGTCCAGACGGCGGCGTACAACCTGCCGAATGACGACAAAGTCGTCCAGCAAAAAGGCAGCAAGCGCGTGATGCTCAAAAATATTCAAGAGGCAAAATTCAGGTCCACGCTGCAGCCGATCTCAAAAGTTGTGCTACAACCAGCGGCGCAGCAGGACCTGAGCTTTGAACTCTTCTTCACGCACATTGTGGCGCACGAACTCACGCATGGACGGGGCCCGCACCAGATCAAGATTGGCGGTCGCGATACGAATCCACGGCTGGAGTTGAAGGAACTTTACAGCGCGATTGAAGAAGCCAAGGCCGACGTGACCGGACTCTTCGCGCTGCAACATCTCATGACGCTGGCCGCTGCCGGCAAAATTCAGGCGCCGCTTCCGCACGGCCCTGATGCCGAGCGCAAACTCTATACCACGTATCTGGCGTCGGCGTTCCGCACGCTGCGCTTTGGCTTGCAGGATTCACACGCCAAGGGCATGGCTGTCCAATTCAATTATTTTCTGGATAAAGGCGCGTTCGTAGCCAATGCAGACGGCACGTTCAGCGTTGACCTGAGCAAGATCAAAGACGCCGTGGCTGGACTAGATCATGACCTGCTCACGCTGGAAGCCACTGGCGATTATGCCGGCGCAAAAAAGCTGATGAGCGAGAAGATGATGCTGCGTCCTGAGGTGCAGAACGCACTGGAGCGGCTGAAGAGCGTGCCAACGGATATCGAACCGAAGTTTGTTACGGCGGATAAGTTGACGGGCAGCGTGGCTCATGCCAAATAGAAATTGGCGCTACTTCTCCGGGCAGTCGTATTCGTCTTGAAAATTGAATTTGACTTTCGGGAATCTGTGCTTCAATTCCTGCTGCTTGGCTGGATTTTGAGTGATCGCGCAATTGTTTCCCAGGCTGATCTCGCGTAGTTTGGGAAGTTGAGTTAGAAACTGCGGGAGGTCTGTTAAGTCATCAGATTCCAGGTTTAAGGATGTGAGATCGCGAAGCTCTGCCACGAATGCGGGAATTTCCTTTACTTCCATGTTCCAGGAGAAATCGAATACCTGCAGCTTGGGCAAGTCTCTGACGAACGAAGGAATCTCCCGCATGCCGTTACGGCCAAGACTTAAATAGGTCAGGCCCTTCAAATCCGACATGCTTGCCGGAAATTTGTGGTATTCGGCAGACCTCTTTTCCTGTGACTCATCCACGTCTCTCGGATCTTGGGCCCCGGTAAGATCGAGCTTTTTAAGCGAGTGCAGATTGCCGATTGATTCTGGCAGGATCGGATTCATCGCACACTCATTGCCTTCGTCCATATTCAGTTCTTTCAGTCGAGTGAGCTTGCCGAGATCATCTGGTAAAGTCGCAAGGTCTTCCAGGCAATGAATGCGTAGGACCTCAAGGTTCGGATAATTGGAAATCTCATTCATCAATTCCTCGTTTGATTTGTCAGGCGAGATCTCCAAAGTGGTTATCGTAGATGGCGGACGTAGCAGTGGTCCTTGAGTTGGGGTTTCTTTTATCGGTGAATTTTGTGGCGCGCTTGTCGCCGAAGGAACAGCACTGGCATTTGACGTTCCAGGTGATTCTCTGCGTGGTGCTATCAACACATACAGGAGAACCGCGATGCCGGACAAAGCAAGGATTACCCATACAGCCAAAGAACGTTTCATCGGAACATAATAGCAATTCAATCAGAGACTTCATGTCCTGTTGACTTTTGAGTTATCCGGCGTTATTCTGCGTTTACACAGGAAAGGAGGGCGATCCTATATATGAAGAATTCTGACTGTAGTGGTTTATGTGAGGTGGCTGAGGCTTAAGGCGCGAGTCTTTAAGTCCTAAGCGAGTTGCGATTCGTACAAGGCCTCCGCGCCTTCAGCCAATCCCAACAGACTACCCGATAACCCTGCGCGCAAGCGCGGGGTTATTGCTTTTTGCGAGGAATGAAAATTTACCGCAAAGAGCGCAAAGGACGCAGAGGAAAAAGAAAATTGAAAACTTCAACCGTAGCGACCTTGGCGTCCGTTGCGGTAAGAGAAATTACGCTTGCCGCGATGATGCTTCCCGCGTCAGCCACAGTGCAATCATTAGCTGAAAGAACAGTCCGCCCACGGTATCAATCATCACATCATGAAAGCTGCTGGTGCGTGAGGGCACAAAGCTCTGGTGAAATTCGTCCATGCTTCCGCCGGCGAAGGCCGTGAGTAATCCCAGAGTGGCCCAGAGAAATCTCCATCGCACAGGCGCGGGAAAAGTGGCGCGCCAGGAGAAAAAAGAAAATGCGCCGAGCAATCCATAGCTGCAAAAGTGCGCTGACTTGCGGACCAGGAAATGAATCCGCTCAAACCATTCCGCGGAGAGATGCGGAAACAGCGTATCCAGGATTCTCGCCAGAATGCTGCCGGTGTGTTCCGCTGAAAACAGGTCGGTGGAAAAGATGGCCAGCACGCACAGCCAGAGGAGCGTGGGGATCCATGCCCGCAATTTGCGTTGAGGTGAAGCAGGAGCCTGTTGATCCATGGCTGACGATGACAAAAATTTCCTGCCTATTCCAGCCGGTAGTTCGGCGCTTCACGGGTGATGATTACGTCATGCACGTGGCTCTCACGCAGTCCTGCGCCGCTGATGCGTATGAAGCGGGCTTTCTGCTGCAGTTCAGGAATCGTCTTGGTGCCGCAATAGCCCATGCCAGAACGCACGCCGCCTACAAGCTGGTAAACCATCTCAGACAATGTGCCCCGATACGGCACACGGCCTTCAATTCCTTCCGGCACCAGCTTGTCCACGCGATTGCCGCTGCTGCGTTCGCCGTCACGCATATTTTCCGTGGAAGAATCGTCCACGCTCTGCGAGTAGCGCTCGCTCGATCCCGCAGCCATGGCGGAAAGCGATCCCATGCCGCGATAAGACTTGAAGGACCGGCCTTGATACAAAATGGTTTCGCCCGGACTCTCTTCCGTACCCGCAAAGAGCGATCCGATCATCACCACGCTTGCGCCGGCGGCAATGGCTTTGCTGATGTCACCGGAAAATTTGATGCCGCCATCGGCGATGACTGGAATGCCAGCATCACGACAGGCGCGCGCGGCTTCAGCAATCGCGGTAATCTGCGGCACGCCAGCGCCGGTGACGATGCGCGTGGTGCAAATAGAGCCTGGACCGATGCCAACTTTAATTGCATCAGCGCCGGCTTTGGCCAGAGCACAAGCGCCTTCATGCGTGCCTACGTTGCCGGCCAGCAAATCAACTTCAGGCAGCTTGGATTTAATGATTTTGATCGCGTCAATCACGCGGCTGGAGTGTCCGTGTGCGCTGTCAATGGCCAGCACGTCAACTTTCGCCTTCACCATCTCCTGTGCGCGTTCCAGAAAATCTCCTGTCGCGCCGATGGCCGCTCCCACGCGCAGCCGTCCATGCTCGTCTTTGGCAGCGCCGGGATACTTCAGTTTCTTCTGAATATCTTTTACCGTGATCAGGCCTTTGAGGTTGTACTTGTCGTCAACCACCAGCAGCTTTTCCACGCGATGCTCATGCAGAATTTTTTCCGCATCTTCCAGCGTAGTGCCCACGGGGACCGTGATCAGATTGTCCTTGGTCATGATTTTGCTGATCAGAATATCTGTGCGGGTCTCAAAACGCAGGTCGCGATTCGTAAGGATGCCGACAAGCTTCTTGTTCTTCGTCACCGGCACGCCGGAAATTTTGTAGCGGCGCATCAGTTCCAGCGCGTCGGCAATTTTGTGGTCAGGAGAGAGCGTGATCGGGTCCATGATCATGCCGCTCTCTGAGCGTTTTACCTTGTCCACCTCGTCGGCCTGCTGCTCAATGGAAAGATTGCGATGCACAATGCCCAGACCTCCGGCTTGCGCAATGGCAATGGCCAGGCGAGACTCTGTCACGGTGTCCATGGCGGCGCTGATAATGGGAATATTCAGGCGAATATTTCGTGAAAGCTGGGTCTGCGTATTTACTTCTGCCGGAACCACGTCAGAATGCGCAGGTAAAAGCAATACGTCATCAAAGGTCAGGGCCTCGGGCACGGGGAAATGAATCATGTTTTGTCTCGTTAAAAGGAGGGACTAAGACACTATTGTAACTGGTTTTGTGCAACGCGTCACAAAGCCCATTTCTACGCGAGAAATCATCACAATTTTCGCGAACCAAAGTAACATTGACCAAACTTAATCAACCCGCGATACTCAGTGAGTCATGGAGACCAAGCAAGCTATTCCGATTGCAGCAGCGGCGGCCACGGCCATACCTCTCGACAAGCGTAATGAAAAGCGGCTGCACATTGCCGTGCCGGTCAAGGTTTTTCCTGACATTACCAGCATTGAATCGCAGAACTGCTGCACTTATGAAATTTCCACCAATGGCGCGCGCCTGGTAGCGCCTCCGGGAATCAAGACCACCGGGCAGGTGATCTATCTGCAGCGCCAGAACCGCCGCGCCAGATACAAAGTCATGTGGATTGGCGAGGCTGGCACCTCACTGCAAGGCCAGGTTGGCGTTGAAACTCTGGAGCCTTCCAACGTGATCTGGGAGCCGGAAATCAAAGCCCGCATCATGCGGTCCTAGTCAGCGATACCCTCCTCAGTAACACCTGCAATTTTTTGCCTCTTCTCCCACCTCATTTGCACTCGCTTTTGCGCCAGGCCATTCCCTGCTCAACCAGAGTAGCTCGATAGGCCAAATATCCCTCGGACCCTAGGCAAAACACCTTAGTGCACAAAATTAACAAAAGCTCAACAATGGGCCATTACCCAGGGATGTGGTTTTCAAAATGGCCGATAGCTATCCTTATATTGTTCGCTGCAATGATTGTGAGTTTGTAAGCCAGGTTTACCTCGAAGAAAAACAGGCAATGGACGAGCGCGATTTCCACTCGTTTGAGCACCTTCACTCCGTCTCCATTTGGCGCTACGCCTGGGAGCAATGGACCATGGTTACAGAGCTGCTGGGCGTGGAACTGCAGTAGTGCGGATGGTTTGAAAGCCGCTCGTGGTTCTTACAATAGGTGTGGCTTTGGACGAAATAGTTTTTCTTCCTCTGCGCCCCTTTGCGCCCTCTGCGGTAAATTCCTGACTGCAATCCAGTTTTCATGAGTAACTCTGCGCATTGCCGCTAGTCATCCGCGCATGTTACTTTTAAGAGATAACTATTATGCTTCGCTCCTATCAGGGAATCGCGCCGCGCATACATGATTCGTGCTATATCGACGAGTCTGCCCAGATCATTGGTGACGTTGAGATCGGTGAAAACTCCAGCGTCTGGATGAACGCCGTAATCCGTGGCGATGTCTTCGCCATCCGCATTGGCAAAAATTCCAATGTGCAGGATTGCAGCGTGCTCCACGGCATGCGCTATAAATATGGCGTAACCATGGGTGACTGGGTGACGGTTGGACATTCTGTTACGCTGCACGGCTGCACCATTGGCGACCGCTGCCTTATCGGCATGGGCTGCGTGATTTTGAACAACGCCAAGATCGGCGAAGGATCAATCATCGCCGCCGGAACCGTGATTCCTGAGGGCACCGTAGTTGAGCCTTACTCTTTGTGGATGGGCGTACCGGGCAAATTCAAGAAGCGGATTGACGACGAAGAGACGCAAAAATCCATCATGATGTATGGCAAAAATTATATAGACTATACGCAGATCTACAGGAACGAACCAGGATTCCGGCGAGGCTGATATGAAGGTAAAAGTAGTGGTGCATGAAGCAGAAGAAGGCGGATACTGGGCGGAAGTGCCAGCCATACCGGGTTGCGCTACTGAGGGCGAGAATCTCTGCGAACTGATAACAAATGTGCGGCAAGCGATCATGGGCTGCCTGGCCACAGTTTAAGTACGGTTTTTACCAATTACTAAATACTAATTACTAATGGCTTCTTCTTCCATCAAAGCCGTACGCGGCACCCGCGACCTTCTTCCACCCGAGACAGAGACGTGGAACTTCGTCGAGACCGCTGTCCGCGAAGTTTTTCGCGTGTATAACTTCCAGGAAATCCGCACGCCCATCTTAGAAGACCTGCAACTTTTTCAGCGCTCAGTGGGTGAAGAGACAGATATTGTTTCCAAAGAGATGTTTGCCTGGGAAGACCGTGCCCGCGCACAGAGTGAAAAAGGCCAGTGGCTGGCCTTGCGTCCGGAAAATACAGCCGGCGTGGTGCGCGCTTATATTGAACACAAAATGTGGGAGCGCCCCGGGCTGCAGCGCTTTTATTACATTGGTCCGCAGTTTCGCCGTGAGCGTCCGCAGAAAGGGCGTTACCGGCAGTTTTACCAGATCGGTGCAGAAGTCATTGGCTCAACTGCCGCAGGCAGCGAATCACCTGCTGTCGATGCCGAATTGCTGGAGATGCTGGCCGCGCTTTTAAACCGGCTAGGCATTCAGGGCTGGAAGCTGAAGCTCAACTCCGTGGGCTGCAAAGATGATCGGCCGATTTATATTCAGGCTTTGCGCGATGCGCTCAAAGATGTTGCGCCCACCATGTGCGTGGATTGCCAGCGCCGCGCAGAAACCAATCCGCTGCGCGTGCTCGACTGCAAAGTTCCGGCAGACCAGCCGATTATCGAGCAGTTGCCTCGCCTGAGCGATTACTTAAACGAAAGCTGCCGCACGCACTTTGCTGAAGTTCAGAAAATTCTCAACGCCGTTGGCGTGCCGTATGAGATTGATCATCGCCTCGTCCGCGGACTGGATTACTACACGCGCACGGCTTTTGAATTTACGCACGGCGCATTGGGCGCGCAAAACGCCATCCTCGGCGGCGGACGCTATGACGGACTCTCAGAATCGCTCGGCGGTCCGGCAGCT
>DASZMF010000407.1:0-11390 GCA_035552035.1 Candidatus Angelobacter sp. | reverse complement strand
CCTGGAGTTTGCCTCGGACGACTCATCAGACAAAGTTCTGGCCTTTTACCGCAAGGATATGGGCAAGTACGGCAAGGTGCTGGATTGCACCGGCGGCTTCAGCATGAACTTTGAGCACCACGATAAAAACGCTGACGTCACCTGTGATGGCCATGGCTCTGACCATGATTACAAGGAAGAATTAAAGGTCGGCACGGAAAACAACCAGCGCGTTGCCGCGGTAAAAACCAAGGGCAGCGGCACTGAATTCACGCTCGTCTATGTAAGCGCACAGGGAAGCAAAGACACAAACTAAGCTCGCAGCCGGGAACCGCGCAGGCTCAGTTCTCTCCTCACAGGCATAAAAAATAAAAGGACAGCCCACTCCAGGTTGTCCTTTTTTAACTGTTTTCCGCATCTATTCTAAAATCATAAAAAAGCATCCATTCCTGCCTGCTCCTGCATCAAAAAAAGCGTTGAAACGATAGCACTAAAACAATTGAATTATTTAGCCAGTTTCAACCATGTCGAGTCCCCTCGGCATTCGAGCACAAGGTTTCTGGTTTCACGTTCGACGGTTAGTTCTCAGGCCCAATTGAGAGGCGTCCGGCAGTCGCCGGAGCCCGAGCAAAGCTAAATTTTTTGGATGACGACAGAGCTTTCAATGGGAAGGACAGTCCTGTGTGTAAGCAAAACCTCGCCGGCGCAGCTCACCCGGAACATGATTCTGGAGCGGGCCGGCTACAAAATTATTTCCACCACCAGTCCGGACGCTGCTGTCCGGATCTTTACCGGCTCGCCGATTGATGCCGTCGTATTCGGAGATTCCATTCCGGCAGACCAGCGCCTTGAACTGGCACTGAAGTTCAAGAGCTTAAACCCGTCAGTGCCAATCATTGCTCTGAGCAGCAGCAGCGGCTCGCAGTTCGCCTCGGGAATTGTCGATGAGCAGCTGGAATCTTTGGGCGATCCGCAGCTGTTGGTTGAGGCGGTAAAACACGTGCTTGCCCGGAATGGCGAAGGCCCCGGTGAAGACACAATAGAAAAAAGTCCTGAGGTTCCTACAAGACTGAATTAAATTATGCCAACACGCAGCGCGCACAAACGTAAAAAGAAAAATCATCTCTCTCCGGCACTTGCTTCTCTGGTGCTGGAAAAAGTACCCACGGGAATCCGCGGCCTTGACCAGGTAACGCACGGCGGCTTTCCCAAAGGCCGCACCGCATTGGTGTGCGGCGGCCCCGGCGCCGGCAAAACCCTGCTGGGACTTGAATTTCTGGTGCGCGGTGCGCTGCTCTATAACGAGCCCGGCGTCTGCATTGCCATGGAAGAGACCGCGGAAGAACTGGTCACCAATGTAGCGTCGCTGGGCCACGATTTGCCGGCATTGATCCGGGCCAAAAAGCTGGCCATTGACTATATTCACGTGGAGCGCAGACAGATTGAAGAAACCGGCGAATATGATCTTGAGGGCCTGTTCATCCGCTTGCGGGCCGCCATTGAACAAGTCAAAGCCAAGCGCGTACTGCTGGATACGATTGAGCTGCTTTTCCTTGGATTGACGAATGAGGCAATCGTACGCGCGGAACTGCGCCGCCTTTTTCATTGGCTCAAGGACGCGGGCGTCACTGCCGTAATCACGGCAGAAATGGGTGATCGTTCACTCACGCGCTACGGCCTGGAAGAATATGTGGCCGATTGCGTAATCGTCCTTGATCATCGCGTGACTGAGCAGGTTTCCACGCGACGTCTGCGCGTGGTCAAGTATCGCGGATCATCGCACGGCACCAACGAATATCCTTTCCTGCTCGACGATGAAGGCATTTCCGTTGTGCCCATCACCTCGCTTGGCCTCACGCATACTGCATCGACGGAGCGCATCTCTTCCGGCATCCCAAGCCTGGACGCCATGTTGGATAAAAAAGGCTTCTTCCGTGGCAGCAGCGTTCTGGTTACCGGCACTGCGGGCACCGGCAAGTCGAGCTTCGCCGCCGCTTTTGCCAACGCAGCCTGTGCCCGCGGTGAGCGCGCGCTTTACTTCGCCTATGAAGAATCGCCCAGCCAGATTCTGCGCAACATGGGCTCCGTGGGCATGAAGCTGGATAAGTGGCTCAAGAGTGACCTCTTGCAGATTCACGCCACCCGCCCCACAGCCGCTGGGCTGGAATCGCATCTGGCCCACATGTATCAGCAGATTCAGGAATTCAATCCCAGCATCGTGGTCGTCGATCCCATCACAAACCTGATCACGGCGGGCGATCTTCACTCTGTCAAAGCCATGCTCACCCGCTTGATTGATTTTCTAAAACTGAAAGACATCACCGCCCTGTTTACCAACCTGGTGTTTGGCTCAGGGACCATTGAAGAAACCGCCGTCGGAGTTTCTTCCCTCATGGATAGCTGGATGGTCCTGCGCGATCTCTCCCAGGGTAAAGAGGAACGCATACGCACCATTCATCTCTTGAAATCCCGCGGCATGGCGCACGATACCCGCGAGCACAGTTTCACACTCAGTAACAAAGGAATTGAAATAAATGGCAATGAGTAAACAAGTCCTGTTGCGCAAAAAAGAAGAAACAGCCGCCAAGGGGAAGAAAAAAAATCCTCCATTCAAACGGCCAGTCTGGGAACTGCGGCTTTACGTCGCCGGGATGACGCCGACTTCCATTCGCGCGTTTGATAACCTCAAAAACCTGTGCGAAGAGCACATGCACGGCGCTTACAAAATTCAGGTGGTCGACCTGCTGGAGCGCCCCAAACTGGCCAGCGGTGACCAGATTATCGCCGTGCCCACGCTGGTGCGGCGCTTGCCTACACCGGTGAAAAAAATTATCGGCGATCTCTCCAACACAGAAAGAGTATTGGTCGGTCTTGATCTCAGGCCGGCGGGAAGCCGACGCTAGTGCCGATTATCTAGTGCCGATATATCGGTTTTGATCTATGAAGACTTCCTCCGCCACCATCGTGCTGCTTGCTGACAGAAAACAAAGTCAGACCGCCAAGACCCTGAAGGGCGCTGGTTATCAGCTGATGACTATCTATTCCCCTGACCACGCCGTCGCGATCTGCGTGGATAATCCCGTGGATATGGTCATCCTTGACCAGGAGCACTTTATCCAGATAGAAGGCTGGTCCGTGGCCAGGTCACTGAAGATGATCCGCCAGAAAGTCTGCATTGTTCTGGTGGTGCGCGGAAAAATTGTAGGCACCGAGCCGCCGGACGGCGTGGACGCCGTGGTTCCAGACCACGACGCCCTGGCGCTCACCGCCACTATAAAACACTTGCTTAAGGGATATTAAATTCCTCTCGCTCCTTGCCGCGCTTTTCCTCTTTCCTGTAACTTGGTAGGTATGCAACGCGATTGTTACCGCTGTAAGCAGTCCATTGAAGAACAGGTCGCGTTCTGCTCTGCCTGCGGCGCTCCGCAAATCCGTGTTCCGCAACCTGAGCCGCTTTCTGAGCCATCTTCTGAAAATCCTGCTCTGTCTCAGGTGGAACTCACCGCTGACCAGATCGCCATGGTTTCCGGCGTGCCCGCAAACCTTGTAGGCCGGTCAGGTATCCAGTGGAAATCTTTTATCCGTACTGCGGCTCCGATGGCCGCTTTTACCGGGATACTCACCGTGCTGGTTCCCCCGCTGGGGTTCTTCATTCTTTTGCCAGGTAGCTTGATCTTATCGATCTACATTTATCGGCGAACCCATCCTGCGCCCATGCGCGGTGGACAAGGTGCGCAATTAGGCACATTAATGGGATTTCTCAGCTTTGCTTTTTTTGCAATTTTTCTTATCGGAATTTTTTTTCTGAGCCCCGCCGCATATCAGGCATCGATTATCGAATCCATCCAGCAATTGGCCAGCTGGTATCCTGACCAGCAAGTTCAGCAATTACAACAATTAGTTGCTACCCGTGAGGGATTGATTGCCTTTACCATCCTTCGTCTGGCAGCAGCTCTTGTATCTTTCCTGCTGATTGGCGTGGGAACTGGGGCCCTGGCCGTAACCCTGAGCAAGGCCCGAAACCGCCCTCAACTATGACCGTTTGTCGCACAGCGCCTGCTTCGGATATCATGCGGTGACTATGAATCCAGCTTCCACTCGCCTCCCAACCCTGCAAGTAAAAGGGCGTCTCATGTCCGCCTCAGAAATTGAGCGGACGCTCGTGCGTCTGGCCCATCAGATCGTGGAAAAAAACAACGGTGTTGAAAACCTGGTGCTCGTGGGCATCAAGCGCCGTGGCGTGCCGCTGGCTGACCGTCTGGCCGCGCTGATCCAGCAGATTGAGAAGAAGCCGGTGGCCGTAGGCACGCTGGATATCACGCTTTATCGTGACGATCTTTCCACCGTTGGTGAGAGTCCCGTGATTAAGAAAGCCACGCCGCTGGGGACCGATATCGTCGATAAAAACGTGATCCTGCTGGACGACGTGCTTTATACCGGACGCACCGTCCGCGCCGCCATGGACGCCTTATTCGACCACGGCCGCCCACGCCGCGTGCAGCTCTGCGTGCTCATTGATCGCGGACACCGTGAGCTGCCCATTGAAGCAGCGTTCATCGGCCGCACCGTGCAGACCACTGACGATGAAATCATTGAAGTAAAGCTCTCTGAAGTTGATCAGGAAGAACAAGTCCTGATGGTGGAACGCATTTCCTAGATGTCGCGCAAACGCTCGCTCCTCGAACTCGAGCACCTCTCGGCAGATGAAATAACTTCTTTTCTCAAGCTGGCCCGGCGGATGCATTCCGGCCAGCCCAGGCCAGTGCTGCGCGGCAAGCGCATTGCGCTGCTCTTTTATGAAGCCTCCACGCGCACCCGTGTCTCCTTTGAATTTGCCGCCAAGCTGCTGGGCACGCATACCTCAATCATCAGCGCCACTTCTTCCAGCATTGAAAAAGGCGAGTCGCTGATCGACACCGGCAAAACCCTGCAGGCGCTCGGTGCGGATTGCATCGTAGTGCGCCATCCCTCTTCAGGAGCGCCGCATGCCCTGGCAAGCGCCCTGCAAATTCCCATCATCAATGCCGGCGACGGCATGCATGAACACCCTTCGCAGGGCTTGCTCGACGCCTACACAATCCTCCGCCACAAAAAATCGCTCAAAGGCCTGCGCATTACCATGGTCGGCGACATACAGCACAGCCGCGTCGTGCGCTCCAATGTCCACCTGCTCTCAAAATTTGGAGCGCAAATCATTCTCTGCGGCCCGCCAGAATTGCTGCCTGACTACGCAACCACACTCTCTCCCGCCGTAAAGGTCAGCCGCCATATAGAAGAGGCCGCCCGCAAAGCTGACGTGGTCATGATGCTGCGTGTACAAAAAGAACGTCTCGCCGGCCTCAAACTGGACGCAGAAAATTACATCGCCCATTACCAGCTCACGCCCGAGCGGCTAAAACTAGCCAAGCCAGATGCAATCGTTATGCACCCCGGCCCCATGGTCAGAGGAATGGAAATCCAAAGCGAAGTAGCCGACGGCCCACAGTCTGTGATTGAAGAACAAGTACATAACGGCGTGTATGTAAGAATGGCGATTCTGGCGAGTTGTCTGGGGGTGGCATAAGTGCATTCGCCGCAGATAAACGCAGATGAGCGCAGATATAAACATTCAGAATTGACTGAGCAGATCATCGGCATTTTTTATGAGGTTTACAACGAACTAGGCGTCGGATTTCTTGAGAAGGTTTACGAAGAAGCAATGGCTGCGTCCCTCAAGGAACGAGGAATAAGCTTTCAAAAACAAGTTCCAATTCCAGTTTGGTTTCATGGCCAGACGATTGGCTCCTATGATGCCGGTCTCGTAGTGAATGGAGTTGTGCTAGTTGAATTGAAAGCCTGCAAAGCGCTTGATCCTTCGCATGAAGCACAATTACTTGACTATCTGCGATCCACTGAGATTGAAGTAGGTCTTCTCTTGAACTTTGGCCCAAGGCCCCAGGTAAAGCGCTTGGCCTTTGAAAATGAAAGAAAAAAGATCAGCGTTCATCTGCGCAAATCTGCGGCAAAATAGGTTTTGACTTGAAAAATTCTCTCTCAATTCGCAACGGCCTCCTCATCGATCCCTCATCCAACCTTGAGGGCAAGTACGATCTTCTGCTCAAAGACGGCCGCGTCACTGAAGTTGCGCCTGCCGGCAAGCTGCGTGGCAAGGCCGACGAAACTTTCAACGCCAAGGGATTGGTCGTCGCACCCGGATTCATCGATATCCACGTGCATCTGCGTGAGCCCGGGCAATCGCACAAAGAAACGATTGCCACCGGGACCATGGCTGCTGCTGCCGGCGGATTTACCTCCGTCTGCACCATGCCGAATACCACTCCCGTAAATGACTCTGCGGAAATTACGCGATGGATGATTGATCCCGCACGCGGCGCGCACGTCAACGTCTTCCCTGTTGCCGCGGCCACGCTCGGCAGCATGGGTGAAAAGCTCACAGATTTTGCCGCGCTCAAGCGCGCGGGCGCCATCGCCTTCAGTGATGACGGCAAGCCTATTCTTGAAGACAAAATCATGCGCCAGTCGCTGCTTGCTGCCGCTGCGCTGAACATGCCGGTGATCCAGCATGCGGAAGATTGCCGCATGACCGTAGGCTCCGTCATGCACTCCGGCCCAACCGCATTTCGCCTGGGACTGCGCGGCTGGCCGGGTGAAGCCGAAAGCTCAATCGTGGAGCGTGACATCCGCCTGGCTGCGGAGACGAAAGCCCGCTACCATGTCGCGCATTTATCCACAGCTGCTGCGCTGCGGGCCGTGCGCAAAGCCAAGCGTGACCATCTGCACGTGACCTGTGAAATCACTCCGCACCACTTCACCCTGCTCGATGAAGACATTGGCCAGTACGATACCAACCACAAAATGAATCCCCCACTGCGTGCGCGTGAAGACCGTGAAGCCATTCTGGCTGGACTCGCCGACGGCGCGGTTGACTGCGTGGCCACAGACCATGCGCCACACGCCGCGCATGAAAAAAATCAGGAGTTTGACCGCGCACCATTTGGCATCACCGGACTGGAAACTTCGCTGGGCTTGTGCATTTCCGTACTGCATTATCGCCACAACATTTCTCTGCGGCGCATCGTGGAACTGCTCTCCACCAATCCGGCGCGCGTCATCGGACTGCCCGGCCGTGGCACGCTGGCCGTAGGCGCTCGTGCCGACGTAACCATTTTCGATCCCGCTAAAAAGTGGACCTATCGCGCGGCCGAGTCGCTCTCAAAATCCAAAAACTCACCCTTCGACGGCCGTCCGATGCAGGGCAAAGTAATGGCAACTATTGTTGGTGGAACCCTGGTCCACAAAGCAGGATAGAGCGTCATGACGTACTAGAGCCAAAACGCGCCCAGCTAACAATGAGAAATCCCATTTTGCCCTTCCTGTAGCCCAGACTGGCCCGCAGAAGCCCAAAACCTAAAATCAGGGTCACATCCTAACGTAAGCTATGGCTCCTAAAGGGTTCGCCCGTGCCTGCCGATAAACGTCCCATCAAGCGTCTGTGCTTAGACTACATGGTCAACTCTGCAAATGGGCCCTTAGAAGACGTTAATTTTAGGAGAGCCACACTTTGATTTCCCTGAAAAAATATTTGGATATGGACCCGAGCAAGTTGCCGCCCGCTGATCCTGGCGCAACTGACTTGCTAACCGCAGTCCTGGGATCCTATCGTTCGGCGTTGTTGGCCATGGGAAAAAGCGGTCTTCAGTCGTGTCCGGCTGTCGGCTCAGACCTGCAGGAGAACCTCGCCAGCATGGAGCAGCGTCTCGCCAAAAATATTACGCCCGCCATGTTGAAGGAGACGGACACCAAAGTGGCCGAACATCTGGACCGATGGGGCGCGGGCACCGAAGAATATTTCAAGGCGAAAGCCAGGGAAGTGCAGGAACTTCTGATGGTGGTGGCGCGCACCGCGGAATCAGTGGGCGAGCGCGATAAAACCTACTCCACCCAGTTCGGCCAGTTCACCACCCGGCTGCGTACCATAGCCAACCTGGAAGATATCACGCAGATTCGCGCCTCTCTTTTGAAAGGCGCAACCGAATTGAAGACCTGCGTGGACCAGATGGCGCAGGATAGCAACAAGCTGGTGGCCAAACTGCAAGCGGACGTTTCCACCTATGAAAACAAGCTAAAAGCCGCGGAAGATCTTGCCCTGCGCGACCCGTTGACCAACCTGTCGAACCGGCGCAATGTGGAAGAACGGATTTCATGGCGCATTGAACGGCAGCAAACTTTTTGCGTGGCCGTGCTGGATATCAACGGATTGAAGCAGGTCAATGACAAGTTTGGACACATGGCAGGCGATAACCTGCTCAAGCATTTCTCGCAGGAGTTGCGCTCAGGCTGCCGGTCCACGGATGTAACCGGCCGCTGGGGTGGAGATGAGTTCATTGTTGTCCTGGATAGCGACCACGCCGGCGCGCAAATACAGATTGAGCGTTTGCGCAAATGGGTGTTTGGTGAGTACACCATCAAAACTGGCACAGGTGACAAAGAAGTAAAAATCAATGTGGAGGCATCTGTTGGCCTTGCGCAGTGGGCCCCGGACGAAACGCTCCAGCAGGTGATCGAGCACGCTGACGCTGCAATGTACAAAGAGAAACAAGCGGCCAAGAAGCGGAAGTAAAGCGTCCGAAATCCCGAACGAAAGTGAGGGATCCCTATTTGCGGGAATGGTCTATAGGCGCAAATTAGATCGATTTTAAGTACAAAGATTTGCTCCACGCGGCCATTTAACTGGCCTTAGTGAGCATGGAAGCACGTAGGGTTTCCTCGCTACGCTTCGGGATGTAAAAAAAACTACTTAATCACGCCCATCCGCGTTCCCACCTTCTTCAATACCTCAAGCGCTTTCGTAAGCTGGTCTTGCGTATGCGCTGCACTCATGATCGTCCGTACACGCGCCTTGCCCTCAGCCACCGTGGGAAATGCGATTCCCGGTACGAATACGCCTTCGTTGAATAGCTCACGACTGAACTCCATGGTGAGTTTGCCGTCGCCGATAATAATCGGCGTGATCGGCGTCTCACTGGCCGGCGTGTTGATGCCGCCAATGTTGAAGCCCAGCAGTCCCAGCTCTTTTTTAAAGAAACGCGTGTTGGCCCAGAGCTTGTCCATCAATTGAGGTTCGTTCTCCAGCACGTCAAACGCGGCAATGCAGGTGGCAGCGACGGACGGCGGATGCGACGTAGAAAACAAAAACGGCCGCGCGCGATGATACAGAAAATCAATCAACTCTTTTGATCCGCAAACATAGCCGCCCAGCGCGCCAATGGCCTTGGAGAGCGTGCCCACCTGCACATCCACGCGTCCGTGAACTTTGTGGTGATCAATGGTTCCGCGCCCGTTGCGCCCCAATACGCCGGAAGAGTGCGCATCATCCACCATCATGATTGCGCCATATTTTTCCGCCACGTCGCACAGTGCGGGCAGCGGCCCAATATCGCCATCCATGGAGAAGACGCCGTCGGTGATCATCAACTTGTGCCCTGGCTCGTTGGCAATTTCCTTCAACAGCTCTTCGGCATGCGCCGCATCTTTATGGCGGAAAACTTTGATCTTGGCCCGTGAGAGCCGCGCGCCATCGATAATACTGGCATGGTTCAGCTCGTCAGAAATAATAAAATCATCTTTGCCCAGGATGGCCGAGACCGTTCCGGCGTTCGCCGTAAAGCCTGACTGAAAGACCACGCACGCCTCAGTATTCTTGAAGCGCGCAATCTTCTCTTCCAGCTCCATGTGGATAGACATGGTCCCGCTCACCGTGCGCACTGCACCGGAGCCTACGCCATATTTCTTGATGGCCCCAATCGCCGCCTCGCGCAGCTTAGGATGCGTCGTCAACCCCAGATAATTATTCGACGCCAGATTGATCACGTGCTTGCCGTCTACCGTACACTCAGGCGCCTGCTCATCCTGCAGCACGCGCAGATTGGAGTACGTGCCTTTCTGCTTGAGTTCGTTCATCTGGTCGGCAAGGTAGGAAAGCTGGGGACGTGTGCTGGTGGTTGGCATGTCAAATCCTTTTATTAATTTGCAATTTTTCGAAGTCGGCTTTTTCTGAAATCCCGAAGCGTAGCGAGGGATCCCTATCCTCACATGGATGCGTCAGGATATAGACTTTTCGCCGACATAAACCAAAAATCTCAGCAAGCCCTAAAATCATACTTCCTATAGGGATCTCTCGCTACGCTCGAGACTTTGGGAAACAAAATCTGCGGCGAACAGCTAACTTTTCTGCACCCCATTCGGATACAACAAAATCTTACTCGATTCACCCGTCCTCAGTCGGTCCATGCCTTTGCTGAAGTCGGCCATGGGCATGCGGTCTGTAATCACCGGATCAAGATCCAGCTTGCCGGCTTTGAGCAGCGCGTTCATCTGGTACCAGGTCTTGTACATCAGCCGGCCGTTGATGCCCTGCACATGCGCGCCTTTAAAAATAATATCGTTGGCCAGGTTCAGTTCCATGGGCTTTGAGGGAATCCCCAGCAATGAAGCTCTTCCACCCAGCCGCAGAATTTTAAATCCCAGCCGGATCGCATCAGGATGGCCGGACATTTCCAGAATCACATCCACGCCAGTGCCGCCGGTGTCCGCCATCACCAGCTCGTAAACATTGTCTTTAGCAGGATTTAGAACGTGATCGGCCTTCATCTTCTCAGCCAGCTTGCGCCGATGGTCATTGATCTCCAGCGCAAAGACCTCGCTCGCCCCGCACGCGCGCGCCACGGCAATGCAGAAAAGGCCAATCGGTCCGCAGCCGATCACCGCCACGGTCTTGGCGGCAATCTCACCGGCCAGCACCGTGTGCACGGCGTTGCCCAGTGGATCAAGCACGCTGGCGTAATCCGCAGGAATTGCCGGATCAATCTTCCAGATATTTGATTCTGGGATCTTCACGAATTCAGCAAACGCGCCGTCAGCGTCCACACCAATAATGGTTACATGCTGGCAAATGTGGGCTTCGCCCGTGCGGCATTGGTAGCATTTGCCGCAAGCCACGTGCATCTCCGCGGAAACAAAATCGCCTTCTTTCACCACCGTTACATTTTTGCCCGTGGCCACCACATGCCCGCAAAATTCATGCCCGGGAATCAGCGGCGGTTTAATGCGATTCTGCGCCCACTGGTCCCAGTTATATATGTGCAGATCAGTACCGCATACAGACGCCACTTTCACTTTCACCAGAACATCGTCCGGGCCAATCTGCGGAACAGGCATCTGCCTGACCTCCGCTCCCGGCGCGGCTTCCGGCTTTACAACAGCTAACATGGTTTCAGACATTCAATTCCTACTATCAAAGAGATGAGGACAGGCAAACTCTTTATTTTACCAAAATCGTTTACTCGCCACTTTTGTTGACGATGGCGTGGGAGTACGACTTTTTCAACTCATACAAGCCAAGGCTGATTGGA
>DASZMF010000406.1:0-5114 GCA_035552035.1 Candidatus Angelobacter sp. | reverse complement strand
CTCTTGCCGATATGCCACGCTGGTTTAAGCTTTCAGATGTCCAACTAATGAAGAAAATTTTTTCTTACATGGTGGGAGAAGAAGGTTTTCAGCGCATCCTGCTGGCCTATCAAAACTTTGAAAAAAACAAAAAGAAATAAGTTTTATTTCGATTGTTGTACTATCCGTATAAATCAGTTTGATCCGTGTTTATCAGTGGTAAGGTTTTTCGTTGCGATAGGGTTCCCTCGCTGTGCTCGGGATTTCAAGAAAGAGCTAAAGATCTTTCGTAGTCGGCAACTCAACCGGCTGCGAGGCTTCAGGCTCACCCAGCAAGCCTCTCAAATCCAATCGCCGCGTGAACATAGCCAGCTTTCCGTCCGCAGTAAACGGCCACTGCTCCTTAGGGCGGTCCCAATAAAGCTCCACACCGTTACCATCCGGATCGCGCAGATACAGCGCTTCGCTTACGCCATGATCGGCTGCGCCGTCCAGCGAAATGCCGGCGGCCATCACTCGCCGCAACGCATCGGCCAGCGCGGCGCGCGTGGGATAAAGAATCGCGTGATGATAAACCCCGGTGGTGCCAAATGCAGGCGCGTGTCCGTCCTGGCTTTCCCACGTATTCAGGCCAATGTGATGGTGGTAGCCGCCGGCTGAAAGAAACGCCGCCTGGTCGCCCATGCGCTGCATGAGTTCAAAGCCCAGCACGTCACGATAAAAGCCAATCGCACGTTCCAGGTTCGCCACCTTCAAATGCACATGGCCGATGCGCACTCCAGTATCAATGGGCTGAGCTGTTTTTTTCTCAGTTGTTGCCATAGATTAAGCATACGACAACAGCTTCGGAAACTGCTTTTTGATTCGGCTGCACAGTCTTATTTGCTGTGATTGTCAGCTTCATTCAGAATCAAATTGACCCTGGACTCCTTCAGCAGCCGGAAATCTGTCTTGGCGGTAATGACTGTCTCGTGAGTATCGTAGTTCGGCTCGACATCAAGATTATCTAGATCGGGAGTTTTCTTGCTCCTGGTTGGCAAAGACTCCATTCGCGGACTAGGAAGCGGAGTAACCGGCCGGCCGTAATTATCAACCATCGGACCTGCGGCTCTTGCCATTGGGTCTCCATCAGAAGGCACGCCGCTCACGCGCGTTATCACCGGCGGCGCTGGCCGTGCAATGTATCCCATCACTGCGGCAATCGGCTCCTCATCTCTTCCTTTTACCTTGATGCGGTCCAGAACAATCACCAGCCTTGACTGCGGACTGTCCTGTGTAGGTGCCTGCACTTTTGTAATGAAGCCCAGAACTTTGCCGCTGTCGTAAATCTTTCCATTCATGGCAAACTTGCCAACTATTTTTACAACCACCTTGTCGCCAGGATTTGCCTTATTGATGTCAATAGCAGTAGCCAACTCGCCCGCTACCCGGGTATCTTTTTCAATCACTAAATTTGGCTTCTGCTGTGCAACTAATGGCAAACTTAACGCTACGGCAAACAATAAGGTAGTCCAATGGAATGGCTTCAAGGCTTTCTTCTCCTAATCAGCTACTCTGCTCAGGCGAAGCTTACCATAATCTGCTATTGGATAGGTAGAGAGTTGCGGCTTATCCCAGGCTGCTTTGTGCGGCAGCAAAGCGCTTGCCCTGAATCTCAATATAAACATGGATCAGCGAAACCGCAGCCGGCGTAACTCCGGGAATACGCGAAGCATGCCCCAGAGTCCGCGGACGCACGCGCTGCAACTTTTCATTCATCTCACGCGAGAGCCCGCTGACCTTGCCATAATCAAACCAGTCAGGAATCACGCGCTGCTCAGCCTTCTTGAGCCGATCAATCGACTTGCGCTGCTGGTCAAGATAGCCAGCGTATTTGATCTCCGTCTCCACGGTCTTCATCTCATTGCGCGCAGCAGATGAAAGCTTGGCTTCATCCACGTCATTGCATGCGGCAAGAGAGAGTCTGGCTTCATCCACGCTCAGGTTCGTATCAGGGCACGACTTCAGTCGTGCCGTCACATCCCCTAAAGACTCGGGCTTTAGCCCCTGCGCGTTTCCATCGCTCGAGATTTGTTCAACCTCCGTGTCTCCGTGCCTCCGTGGTGAATTTTGCAGTTCTTGCCCCGCGATCTCCGCAAAAAACTCCGGATACCCCTCGCGCACCACCACCGCAAAATCCTCAATCACAATCTCCGGACGCTTCAACAATTGCGCCATCGTCGATCCAATTGCGCTGGGCAAATTACTTCCAGCCACCGGCGCCACTGCCGCCGAATCCTCATCGTCTACGACTTCAGCACTCGCCGTCTTCAGTGCCGCCAGCCGCCCTTGCTGTGCGCGTTCAATCTTTTCCAGCAACTCGCCGGACACGCGCGTCTTCTCCAGAAATGCCGTCAACTTCTGAGCGCGCGCCTGCTTGGCCTCAAAATCAGCCCATGCCTCGTCGCCAATCAATCCAACACGACGCCCATGTGGCGTAAGCCGACGGTCCGCGTTATCAATCCGCAAATGTAGCCGGAACTCCGCCCGCGAGGTAAACATCCGATACGGTTCGTTCGTCCCTTTGCTGATGAGATCGTCAATCAGAATCGCCGTGTAAGCTTCTGTGCGATCAAGAATCAGCGGCGGCTCAGCTTTGATCTTCAACGCCGCGTTAATGCCCGCCATCAAACCCTGGCACGCAGCCTCTTCATAGCCGGACGTCCCGTTGATCTGTCCGGCCAGAAAAAGCTGGCCAATCTTTTTTGTCTCCAGCGTGCGCTCCAGCTCCGTGGGATCAATGGAGTCATACTCAATCGCATAGCCCGGCCGCAGCATCTCCGCCGTCTCCAGCCCGGGAATCGATTTGATCACCGCCAGCTGCACATCAATCGGCATGGATGTGCTCATGCCGTTCACATAAATCTCATGCGTGTTCAGCCCCTCTGGTTCCAGGAAAAGCTGGTGCGTGGTCTTGTCAGGAAACTTTACGACCTTGTCTTCAATGCTGGGGCAATACCGCGGACCAATGCTTTTGATCTGCCCGGAATACATGGGCGAACGATGCACATTCTCGCTGATAATGCGATGCGTCTCCGCCGTGGTAAAAGCCAGATAGCACGGTACCTGCTTCTGCGTGATCTTTTTTGTGCGGAAGCTGAACGGCGTAGGGTCGGCGTCGCCTGGCTGAACTTGAAACCGCGACCAGTCAATGCTGCGGCCATCCAGCCGTGGCGGCGTTCCGGTCTTCAAGCGGCATCCCCGCAAGCCCATCAGTTTGAGCGACTCACCCAGAAGTTGTGAAGGCGGCTCACCGCTGCGCCCAGCAGGATATGTCTGTTCACCGCAATGAATCAGCCCATTGAGAAAAGTTCCTGTGGTGATGATTACAGCCTGCGCGCCCACAGTGCGCCCATCACGGAGCTTGATGCCCCGCGCGATTTTGCGCACGGGCGTTGATTCTGCGCCACTATCGCCGGAAGAAACGCTATTCTCCGCGTCTCCGCGCCTCCGCGGTGATTCCTCTTCCTCCAAAATCAATTCCGCAACTTCCGCCTGCTTGATAAATAAATTCGGCTGGCTTTCCAGCACCTCGCGCATCTTCACGCGATATTGCTGCTTGTCACACTGCGCGCGCGGAGACCACACGGCTGGCCCGCGAGAAGTATTCAGCAGGCGGAACTGGATACCCACGGCGTCAGTGACTTCGCCCATGATTCCGCCCAGCGCATCAACCTCGCGCACCAAGTGTCCCTTGGCAATCCCACCCACGGCCGGATTGCATGACATCTGCGCAATCAAATCCACGTTGAGCGTAAAGAGCGCGGTCTTCAACCCCATGCGGGCCGAAGCCATGGCAGCTTCGCAGCCAGCATGTCCAGCGCCTACTACCACTACATCGTATTGTTCAGTAAACGGCATTGCTCTATCACTATTTTACAGGGTGAGCGCGTTTGCTGCTTGGAGCCGCTAAGGCCCGCCCAATACCACGCAGCAGCCATATAAAGCGCACTTACTGGCAAATTGCTCACGTTCGACCTAACTCCGACCCAGCTGAAATTGCTCGAACCTGTGCAACGCGTCTTCCACCTGCTGCTTGTGCGCGCGGGACGCCCGGCCGATCCACTTCCAGCTCTGCACCAGAAGTTTTTGCTGTACCCGGTTGGTTTTGAGGTCGAGCGCGGCAACCACCCGGTCTCCAATCAACACCGGACAAACAAAATAGCCAAATACCCGTTTGTGTTTGGGAACATAGGCTTCAAAGCGATACTCGTAATCAAAGAAAAGCCGGAAGCGCTTGCGCTGGATAATCAACGGGTCAAAGGGGTTCAGTATATGAACCTGCTCCTGCGCTGGCTCTGGAATCGATTCGAGCGTATTCGGGCGAACCCAGTGCGCCAATTCACCCGCTCCTTCCAGCTGCACAGGTATCAGCTCCTTGCGCCGTACGCGCGACTCCACCAGCCGCCTCATCGCTGGTTTGCGCGGAGGGTCCAGATGGCAGATCGAGTCCACACTCACAATTCCCTGCGCTTGCAGAGCACGATCCAGCAGATAATTCAAAGTTTCCCGTTCGGTGGCTGCGCGTGGCAAACGGTCCCACCCGAAATGGCGCGTCATGAGTTCATACGTTTTCAGCATGCCCACCCGCTGGCTGATCGTGACCAGGCCCTTATAAAAGGCCATCTCCAGAACGCGCTTGGAAGGCTTGCGGCTGGCCCACGCATGGTCTTTTTCTACCGGCTCATCCGCAATGTCACGGATAGTGAGTGCGCCATCTCTGCGGATGCGCGACACCATTTTTCGCACGTCACTCTTTGCAACCGTGCCGAACCAGCCATTCTGGCGCTGCCAATCCAGTCCTGCCTGGCGCATATCACGCACATAAAACCGCAGGGTCTCCGTTGGCACGTAGGAGAGGGCGTGCGTCCAATACTCAAAAATAGTCTTGTTGATGCTCTGTGCCTGATACAGATGCTCGCGCCGATACCCCGGAATACGCGTATAGAGAATGTGATGATGGCTGCGCTCGATGACGAAGATAGTGTCAATCTGCAGGTAGCCCAGATGCGCCACCGCTACCGGCGTAGCTTGCGGGCCGGAGCCAAAGGGTTCGGCGGTATCCAGCCGCTGGGCACGCAGCCAGATTCGCCGGC
>DASZMF010000405.1:0-2152 GCA_035552035.1 Candidatus Angelobacter sp. | reverse complement strand
CAAAGGTGGCAAAGGAGTGGCCACGGCGCTGGGCGTTTTCTGCGTACTGTTCCCAAAGGCTATTCTGGTGGCACTGGCCATTTTTATTCTGGTTGTGCTGGTCACGCGCTATGTTTCGCTCGGCTCGATTCTTGGCGCTATCGCCTTTCCCGTAGCTGCCATCTTTCTGCAAAATACAGATTGGCTCTCTTTGCTTCTGGCATCTGGCGTCTCCCTGATCATCGTGCTCAAACACCACCAAAATATTCAGCGCCTGCTGGCCGGTACTGAAAGTCGTTTTGGCTCTGATAAAACTGCCGTCGCCGAGGAGAAACAACTTTGAGCCGCATCGCAGTGATGGGCGCAGGCGCGTGGGGGACAGCACTGGCCATGGTGGCTGGCCGTCGTGGCGACCATGAAGTACGCCTGTGGGCCCTGGAAAAAGAAGTCGCGCAAAGCGTGGCGCGGTCGCACATCAATGAATTGTTTCTGCCTGGCTGCCCGCTGCCATCTGCAGTGAGCGCCACCAATGATTTCAAAGAAGCACTCTCAGGCGTAGAGATCATCGTAAGCGTAATGCCGTCACACCATTGCCGCAGAACCTTTGAGCACATGGCGCAATGGCTGCAGCCACACATGCTCTTTGTAAGTGCTACCAAGGGAATAGAAAATGACACGCTGCTGCGGGTAACCGAGGTCATAGAAGAAGTCGTCGGGCGGCTATGCGGATTTGAGCCGAAGATCGGCGCCCTGAGCGGCCCATCTTTTGCCCGGGAAGTTGCGGAGCGCCATCCCACGGCAGTAACTGTGGCTTCTTGTGACAGCGCTCTGGGTGCGCGAGTGCAAAAAGATTTCAGCGATTCCAGCTTCCGCGTTTACATGAACGATGATTTAACTGGCGTTGAACTGGGAGGCGCGCTCAAAAACGTGATCGCCATTGCTGCCGGCGTTTGCAGCGGTTTAGGCCTGGGACACAACTCAGCTGCCGCTCTGATCACCCGCGGTCTTGCCGAAATAACCCGCCTGGCCGTGGCCTGTGGAGCCAAGCCACAAACCATGTTTGGGCTGGCCGGCATGGGCGACCTTGTCCTTACCTGCACCGGAGGCCTCTCGCGCAACCGCAGCGTGGGTGAAGCGCTGGGCAAGGGCGAACCGCTGAAACAGATCATCGCGGGAATGCACGGCATGGTGGCAGAAGGTGTACTCACCACCAACGCCGCCCTGGGTCTGGCAAAAAAGCACAATGTCGAAATGCCCATCACTGAGCAGATGTACGCCATCCTGCATGATGGCAAATCCCCGCATGACGCAATTCGCGAGCTCATGACCCGTCCCGGCAAAGTGGAAGACAAGTTTTAGGCATCTCTTCTTTGTCTTCTTTTTTTACTATTTACTCATCGCTAAACCTTTGCTGGTGCCCCTGACGTAGGGCTTTTCCCTGAATAGTCTTTACTTTATAAACATTTCCTGTCTCCGGAGTACTTACGTAATCGCCCAAAAACCGCTTTTTTGGTTAGATAACCTCTGATTTCAGAATACAATCTGGGAATTACGTTACTGCGCTTATGAAACTGCCGCTGCCGTCCCGGATACCGATTCTGTACCTGATTCTCGTCGTGTTAATCGCGGTGGGAGTCGTGCCGCTTTATTTTTATGCCACCAAGATGGTGGAGCGGAACCGCGTGACGCTGGGCAGCAATGAGAAGCTGCTGCAAAACAACGTAACCACCAATCTGGCACAGTCCATCGCGCAGCGCGAAAAAAACATCAGCTCGACTCTTGCCAGCCTTACCTACGCCATCAGGGTAACCAGCGGCGGTAATCTCAGCGGCAAAAATGTTGATTCACCCGAAGTGAAGGCGCTACTGCAGAATTACATACAGGATCCGGAATCCAACGTCACAAATGCCCGCCTGATTAATACAGAAAACAATTTCATGATGATGGGCACTGCCGAGACGGATAATTTTCTGGATAAAGAGATGGAACGGGGCCTGGCGGCGGCACAAGCAGGGCGAGAATACAGTGGCGCGGCCCTCTCCATCGGCTCAGGTAAACAGACCCGCACCGTAATGGTGGTAAGTAAACCAGTCCTCAACGACCAGCGCGTTTACCTGGGATCGCTTGAATTGATCGTTGACCTGCAGTATCTGGTAAGCCAGCTTCAGGAAGC
>DASZMF010000404.1:0-4038 GCA_035552035.1 Candidatus Angelobacter sp. | reverse complement strand
ATCGCCGTTTCAACCCTCGGCTTTCTCAGCCAGAGCGTGCTTACCGCTCCGCGCGTTTATTTTGCCATGGCGGAAGATGGCGTTTTCTTTCGCCAGCTTGCCTGGATCCATCCGCGCACACGCGTACCTGTAATCGCCATTGCCGTGCAAAGCGTTTGGACCATGGTAATCCTGCTGACGGGCAGTTTTGGGACGATTTTGAATTACGTGATTTCCATGGACGCTATTTTCTGGGGCTTGACCGCAGGCTGCTTGTTCATCCTGCGTAGGCGAATGCAGGAGCGATCCGCCTTTAGCATGCCCGGACATCCATACACCACTGCTCTTTTCTGCCTGGTTTGCGCCGGCGTTGTAGCCAACACGGTTTATACATTTCCCGCGAATACTCTCATCGGCGTGGCGATTCTAGCCACTGGCGTTCCCGTATATTACATTTGGAAGCGGATCTCATACGCATGACCTACTCAAGAAGTACCGCACTCTCCCCCTACATGGAATGGGCAAAGCTGCATTCGGCGGCCAAATTCAACCTCGCCACCAGCGGGATTGCAAACTTCCCTTTGGCGGAACTGGGCGTCACTATGGATCAGTTGGAGATCAATGGCGCCTCCATTTATGGCTATGAGCCGCTGCTCCAGGCAATTGCCCGGCGTTATCGTGTGCAGCAGGAATCTGTGGTCAGCGCTGTCGGAACATCGCTGGCGAATTATCTTGCACTGGCCGCAACCACAGAGCACGGCGATGAAATTCTTGTCGAACAGCCCACGTACGAACTCATTCTCAGCACAGCAAAATACCTGGGGCTCGAGGTCAAACGCTTTCCACGCCGCGCAGAAAATAATTTTGCCATCGATCTCGCCGATGTCCAGCACAACATGACTCCACGCACCAAAGTGATTGTGATCTGCAATCTTCATAACCCTACCGGCGCCATTACACCTGATTCCAAGTTGCGCGAGGTAGGCGAGCTGGCGCGCAAAACCGGTGCATATGTTTTAGTAGATGAAGTTTACCGCGAAATGCTGTATGAATCAGCGCCGGCCAGCGCATTTCATATAGATCCGGAGCGCTTCATCGTGACCAACAGTCTGACTAAAGCTTACGGATTGAGTGGCCTTCGCTGCGGATGGGTCCTGGCGCCACCCGATCTCGCCCGCAGGATGTTTCGCATCAATGATTTGCACGGCGCAACGTTCGCGCATCCAGCAGAGTTATTAAGCGTGATAGCTTTTGAAAAACTTCCGCAGATTGCAGCGCGGATGAAATCGATGCTGGATGCCAATCGCCGGCTCCTGCGCGATTTTCTGCTTGGGCGCGACGATCTTGATTACTTCTGGCCTGAGTATGGAACGATTGTCTTTCCGCGGCTGAAAAGCGGAAATGTAAATGCACTCTGTACCATGCTGCGCGAGGATTTTGAGACTAAAGTCGTTCCTGGCAGCTTCTTTGAGAACCCTGATCGCTTTCGCATGGGTGTAGGAGCGCCTACTGAATCAGTCCGCGCAACTCTGCAGCAATTCGGCTCAGGACTGGACCGCTACCAGGCTAGTCTGAAAGTCACAGCTTAGGTCAGCAGAGTATCGAGACCCTTAATGTCAGCCCTTATCCACGCCCCACTTGCCTGCGCCATGGCAGGCAATATACAGCGCAACAAAACAATAAATCACCGCAAGTTCGCCGCCGTTCTGAATAGGCATACGGCCTTTGTGCTGGTGCACCATGAAATAAGCCACTGCCATTTCACCACTGGAAATGAATGCAGCCAGTGGCGTAAGCAGCCCTATCAAAATAAGTATTCCGCCAACCAATTCGATACCGGCGCCTGTCCATCCCAAGGTGTCAGTGGGTCTGTGGCCCCCGAAAACACCAAAACATTTTTGCAATCCATGGCAGGCAAACAGAAAACCGAACACGATACGCAGCACTGCAAACGCAGCTGGCTCGAGCTTTTTTAGAGCATTCATTCTCAGACCCTCGAAGTTATAACTGATTTGGAGCCACGATTATAAACAATGGCACATGGAAAATTGCATCTGCAGTCAGGCAGGTAAATTTAATAAATAATTTGCTTTGACAAACCAAATTATAATTATTAAATTCTTAAAAATGCAGTACTCTGTCCGCCAGCTCATGCTTTTCTATCCGCAAATCTACTTTGCCTGCCATACGCGGCATGTACGGGACCCGCGCAGCAATACAGTGCTGAGCGCGCATCAGGCCAGCATTCTGGACCATCTGGATCAGTTTGAGCCCACTAACTTGCGCACGCTGGCGGCGCACATGGGAGTCACCGCTTCCACAATGTCCATCACGGTTAGCCGTCTGGTGCGGCAACGCTATGTGGTTCGCAGGCGAGCAGCGTATGATGCGCGCCAGATTCATCTTCTCCTAACAAAAGCTGGCGTGCGAATCAAATCTGAGAAGTCGGTGCTTGATCCTGCACTCGTCAAGTCATTGCTGGAGCAATTAGGCGCTGATGAGCTCAAGCAGGCGCTGCATGGCCTTGCTCTTCTGGCCCAGGCGGCGCACCAGGCTATGAAAAACAAGCAAACCAAAGCAAAAAGGAGTTCCGTATGAAGTGGTTACTGTTTATCTCACTTGCTATCGCCGGCCTTTTGATTCTAATTATTGTGATTGGAGCGCTCCTCCCGGAGAAACACCAGATCTCGCGTACTATTTCATTGCATCACCCGGCAGAGTCGGTTTGGAGCTTAATTTCCGGCCCACCCACGTGGCGTCCGGACGTCACCAATTATCAGGAGCTTCCTTTTCACGAAGGTCATCGCATGTGGCGCGAAACAGACAAACACAACCAGACGATCACGTGTGAAGCGATAGAGTCCACTCCACCGCACCACCTGACCACGAAAATTGCTGATCCCAAGCTTCCCTTCGGTGGCACATGGACTTACAAGATTGCGCCAGCCGGCGATTCCTGCACTCTCACCATCACGGAGAATGGCGAGGTTTACAACCCGTTGTTTCGCTTTGTCTCACGCTTCATCATTGGGCAAACGGCCACCATGGATGGATATATTAAGGCGTTAAACGCAAAGCTCGGGGGCTAATACTGCTTCACTTCAGTATTTGGATAATAGTGTTCGAGAATCTGCTGAAATGAAGCACCCTGGCGCGCCATATCTGCTCCGCCGCGCTGGCACAACCCGATTCCATGCCCCACGCCTACACCTTCCAGCACTACGCTTCCGTTCTCCGCGTGCGATGAATAGGTATTCCCTGGGACCGCCTTCCATCCCAATTTGCGCGCCAGGGTGAGCCGAGCACTCTCCGTATTTGCCAGGTGTGCAGCTTCTGCCCCGCTAATTTTAGCTACCCATTTCTCCGGATGCCGCTGGCAATAATTACATGTAACGGCAAAATACGGATAGCCGTGTACAGGAATTCCAAGTTCTTCGAGAGTATGAGTTCGGCCGCCACAACTCCTGCTATACATTGCAGCAAAGACCTCGCTTTTGTACGACAACACCAGGCCGCGCGTCTCGGCTGCTGCCCGGAGCGCCGCAGCTTTCGTCCCCGGAGGCTCGCGCAGGAACTGGCAATGCGTGGTGTCACAGAAATCAAAGCCATGGTGATGCCCCTTGCCTGCCAGCAGAAAGGATCGCGCAGCAATGGCTTGGGCCTTCAAAAACTCGATTGGAGCATGTGGTGGACTTTCCGCAGCAATAATGGAGGCCACCGCAGTCTCAATTGCCATCACCACGATAACCTGCAGTTCGCGAGCTTCCGGAGTGATCTTTATCTTTCCAAAATAGTGGCGTGATATTTTCTTCGGTACGCTCACAACAAATTCAGTTGGGCCACCTGTGCCGCTGTCACAGGTAATCTCTTCTACTGGCATATTGTTCGTACCAGATATTTGTATTTTTGAGCTCGCCAGTTCCAGAAGCAGAGGACCGTGCATTGGCAAAGACTCCGCAGCAATCTTACATTCGAGCGGATCGCCTGGCAGAGACCAAATCATAACTTGCTTTGAGTGGAACAGACCCAACACTCCGATGCTGACTTCTTTCTCTTTGT
>DASZMF010000403.1:0-2194 GCA_035552035.1 Candidatus Angelobacter sp. | reverse complement strand
CGCGAAAACCCCGAGGACGGAAATCCAACTCAGATGGAACAGGGCAACCAGCGCCACCAGCAATAGCAGCATGGCCACGTGCATGGCGCGCGCAATCCAAAAGGCCGCCCGTAGACCAAACGCCTGCGGAACACTGTGCAGTCCGGCTTGCAGATCGTGCTCATAATCCTGACACGCATAGAGGACATCGAAGCCGCCCACCCAGAACAAGACCGCACCCGTGAGCACCACAATGCGCGGATCGAGCGATCCTCGCACCGCGATCCAAGCCGCAGAAGGCGCAATTCCCAACGCCAGCCCCAGCACCAGGTGCGACCAATGCGTGAATCGCTTGGCATACGAATAGAAAAAGATTACCGCCAGAGCTAACGGGGCCAGCTCAAGCGTCAGCCAATTGAGCCGGCTGGCCGCCACCAGAAAAACTACAGCAGACACAATCGTGAATCCAACGGTGAATTGGCGGCTCAGCAGTCCCGCCGGAATTGCCCGCGTGGCTGTCCGGGGATTCGCGAGATCAATCTCCGCATCCGCCCAACGATTAAAGGCCATCGCGGCCGACCGCGCCGCAACCATGCAGATAACGATCCAGAACAGCACCCGCCATGGAGGCAAGCCGCCGGCCGCCAGCATTGCTCCGGTCAGCGCAAACGGCAGCGCAAATACGGAGTGCTCCCACTTGATCATCTCCAGCGTGGTACCAAGACGAGTGCTCATTTCCTCTTTTGGTTCTCCTGTGCGCGCAGTACGTCTACCGTCGCAAAACTTTACTCCTATTAAGTGTAGAGCCTGACTGCAACGGGATCACAGCGAGACAGACTTACTTCCGCCCGACCGATTCGCCGAATTCAAATTCGATTCAAATGTTTCGCCATACGCGGCCAGTACAATTCAGCATGGACGTTTCCCGCGACACCGATTTGCAGACCTTGAAGCAAAATACATTTCCTGCCACGAACTGAATCTACGCTGCATCTAACTTCCATTCCGGTTCGAGTAGCAATCGGAAGGCAGCGTTTCTCGGCTCCAATCAAGTTGCAACAAAGGGCGGCGCCGAATCAACGGACCAGAAATCTTGACCCAAGAAATTGAGCCCCTTTCGGGCCACCTCTGTCGAAGATCAAAAACGCAGTATGAAGCAGCAAGGAAACAGCGAATTTGACCGCCAGTAAAGAACCGCAGATCAATCCGTGGCTGATTGCGCTTTCGGTAATCCTGCCGACGTTCATGGAGGTGCTCGATACCTCCATTGCCTCGGTGGCGTTGCCCTATATCGCCGGAAGCCTGTCGGCCAGCACCAATGAAGCTACCTGGGTGCTCACCAGCTACCTGGTGGCCAACGCGATCATTCTGCCGGTCAGCGGCTGGTTCGGGCAACGCTTCGGACGTAAGCGCTTCCTGCTCACCTGCATTGTTATTTTCACCGTCAGTTCATTTGCCTGCGGCGCGTCCACTAGTCTGGGGATGATCCTGCTGGCTCGAGCGGTTCAGGGCGCGGGTGGCGGCGCGCTGCAGCCCATCTCACAGGCGATCATGCTGGAAAGCTTTCCAGAGGAGAAGCGCGGCCAAGCCATGGCGCTGTACGGCCTGGGAGTGGTGGTCGCTCCTATTCTGGGACCCACCCTGGGCGGCTATCTCACCGACGCCTATTCCTGGCGCTGGACCTTCTACATCAACATCCCCATCGGGATCCTGGCGTTCATGATGATTACGCGCTTCGTTCACGATCCGGAGTACATTCGTAACGCCAAGCCCGGTCCGCTGGATGGTATTGGCCTGGGCTTGCTTGCCACCTGGCTGGCTTGTCTGCAAATCATTCTGGACAAGGGTCAGGAAGATGACTGGTTTGGCGCCACCTGGATTCGTTGGGCTACCGCCATTCTCATCGTTACGTTCGTTGCTTTTATTTGGCGCATGCTGGTCAAAGAAAGGCCACTGGTGAATCTGCGCGTCTTTCTCCATCGCAATTTCGCCCTCGGCTGCGTTTTAATTGCGCTGTTTGGCGGATGTATCTATGGCCTGATCACGCTGCTGCCCCTCTTCTATCAGGAGGTGATGCTGTACCCCGCCTTCAACGCCGGTATTGCTGTCAGTCCGCGAGGGTTGGGTGCCGTTGTGGCCATGCCGATCATTGGGATACTCACGTCCAAATTGGACAATCGCTGGTTGATTGGAGGGGGATTTTTGATCTTCGGTA
>DASZMF010000402.1:0-2883 GCA_035552035.1 Candidatus Angelobacter sp. | reverse complement strand
GAAAGCAGTATCGCAGGGTGAGCAATGATGCGCCGACTCTTCAGCACCGATCATGAAGTCATCGGCAAACAATACTTTTTACTCTCGCTGGCGGCGGTGCTGGCTGGGGCGTGGCTCTCGCTGCTGATGCGGATTCATCTGGTCTGGCCGAAAGTGGCGATTCCCTTCCTGGGTGAGATCAAGCCGGAAAATTATCTGGCTTATCTGACCATGCACGGCACGCTGATGGTCTTCTTTGTGCTGTCACTGGTTCCGCAAAGCGGCTTTGGGACATATTTTTTGCCGCTGCAATTGGGCGCTTCCAGAATAGCTTTTCCGCGGCTGAGTGCCTTGGGCTTTTGGACTGCACTCGTCTCGTTCTGCATTTTGATTTCTGCGTTCTTCGTTCCCGGCGGACCTGCGGGCGCCGGTTGGACGCAGTATCCGCCGCTGAGCGCGCTGGCTTCTGCTGGGCCGGGGCAAGGATTGGGAACAGATCTTTGGCTCATCAGCATTGGTTTGTTTTGCCTGTCTTCGCTGATGAGCGCCGTCAGTTTGCTGGCGACCACGCTCAAGTATCGCGCGCCCGGTATGACGTGGATGCGCATGCCGCTGACTTGCTGGACATGGTTTGTCACTTCCATTTTGATTCTGCTGGCTTTCAGCATTTTGCTGGTTGCTCTGAGCATGCTTATGCTCGATCGGCATGCGGGAACCAGTTTCTTTGTTCCCGGCGGATTAACAGTGAGCGGCAAAGCAATCAGTCACTTTGGCGGCGATCCCCTGCTCTGGCAGCATTTGTTCTGGTTCTTTGGGCATCCGGAGGTTTACATCGCCATATTGCCAGCAATGGGTGTTACCTCACACTTGCTCTCAGTCTTCGCGCGCAAACCGGTCTTTGGATACAAGGCGATGGTCGGTGCAATCCTGGCTATCGGCGGCCTGGGCTTCATGGTCTGGGGACATCACATGTTCGTAAGTGGCATGAATCCGCATGCTGGCTTTGCCTTTTCCACGCTGACCACAGCCATTGCTGTTCCTTCCGCTATCAAAACTTTTAACTGGGTGGCCACGCTTTACGGCGGAAAGATTCGGTATAACACGCCACTGCTTTTCTCGGTTGGCTTTGTGTCATTGTTCATCACCGGCGGGTTAACTGGTCCCATTCTGGCCCAGCCTGCGCTTGACGCTTACTTACATGACACCTATTTTGTGATCGCGCATTTTCACCTGATCATGGCCATGGCCGGGGTATTTGCCATCTTTTCTGCGACTTACTTCTGGTTTCCTAAAATGTTTGGGCGGATGATGAATGAACGCCTGGGACGAATGCACTTCTGGATCACGTTGTTCGGCGCGTATGCAACATTTATGCCCATGCATCTGCTGGGAATAGCCGGACATCCGCGGCGCTATTCTGATCTAACGGGCGTACAATATGTTGCAGCGATGGCACCGCTGCAGAAATTTATTACGGTGGCGGCCATTGTGACCATCTTTGGGCAGATTATTTTTCTGGTGAATCTGTTCTGGAGCATGCGAAGAGGGCCGGCGGCAGAGGCGAATCCATGGGAGTGCACCACGCTGGAGTGGACATTGTCTTCACCCTCGCCAGCGGCGGATTTTGGCCAGAAACAGCCGCTGGTAAATCATGGACCGTACGAATACAACATTTCTGGGGCCGAAAAAGATTTTACGATGCAAGACGCTCCAGCCAGCTAGACCGGGCAGTCACAACATCTGAGTATCTGTTATGCCGATCATTGGCGACCGCATAGAGATCGAACGGAAACCCAAGCTGGGCGGCGGCGGTCCGGGTAAAATCGGGCATAGGCGGGGCTTCGGCGGGGGCGATGACGATCACAACCGGCCCGGGGATTTCCAGTCGCACGAGCAGCGCCTGCGCCGCTACCGCATAGGCATGACGCTCTGTATCATTTCAGTTACCGCAATCTTCATCCTTCTCACCGTAGTCTATGTTTTTCGCCAGGGCAACGGCCGTTATGACGAAGACACGCACCGCTACATACACGATTGGATCCCGCTCGCCTTGCCCTACATACAGCTCTGGGCCAATTCGATTCTCCTGCTGATCAGCAGCGTCACGTTGGAACTGGCACGGCGAGCCATGGCCAGGAAAGAAGAGTTTGCCGCCATGGGGATTGTTCCTCCGCGGATGAAGCGTGACGTGCCGTGGTTGGGGCTTACTGTGTTGCTGGGATTTTGCTTTCTGGCGGGACAGATATTGGTTTGGAATAACTTGCGACATCAGGGCGTGTTTCTGGGGCCTAACCCCAGCAAGGCACTGTTTTACATTATTACCGGGACGCACGCCGTGCATCTGGCGGGTGGACTAATCGTGTTGCTTTATGCTGTGGCGGGGCGGCTGCTGTCGGCCAAGTTTGAATCGCAAAGAATTGCCGTGGAAGTTACCGGATGGTATTGGCACTATCTGGCGTTCTTGTGGTTCGGCATTTTTGCGCTCGTCCACTTTGCCAAGGGATAAAAAAAGCCGAGCCTATTGCTGGCTCGGCTCTTCTGAACGCTTTACGCGTACCATGGTGATTTTTCCAAAGCCTTCTTCAAATCCCGGGGCTTTGAGCTTGGCGGCCATCCGCTGGATCACATCTTCTTTTACCTGGCGTTCACGCTTACGGTTACGCTCCAGACAAACTTCAAGTGGCACATCGAAAAAGACTGCATGTACCTCATAACCAAAGCCTTTAGCCATCTTGATCCACTGGCGGCGCTCATGCGGAGCCAGGTTGCTGGCGTCCACGTAATTCCATGGCATCCGGGCAATTAAACGGGCACGGAGCAAGGAACGAAGCGTGGAGAAAACCAGCCCTTGATAACGCTGTTCGGTAATGTCATCAAAGAGGATGGAACGCAGCATGTCACTGG
>DASZMF010000401.1:0-4224 GCA_035552035.1 Candidatus Angelobacter sp. | reverse complement strand
TACATCATGCCGGCGGCGTCATCCACGGCGATGCCGCGCGGATCGCTGATCTGCGAAATACGGGCAATTACGCGCCGTTTGACCGGGCTGAAAATTTCAATGGTATTGGTCCCCGGACGGGTAATCACAACCTGTCCGCTGGCCATGGTTACCTGGCTGAAACCGGGACTTCCCGGCAGGTCAATCAGCGCCACCTGGTGCAGCTTGGCTTCCACGCCAAACGCTCCCATGGCAAACAGGCAACAGCTCAACATCGCGATGAAAAGACTAAACTTGATTTTGCGCATAAAAAGGACAGGGACTTACCATCAGGATATTGGGATGCAAGTAGCTGGTCTTCTGCTGCCCGAACTCTGTTTAAAATCCCGAGCCTCAGCGAGGGATCCCTATAGCAACGTTGCATTTCCGGATTACCACATAGTTATTTTACAGGCTTCATAGGGTAGCTTTTGTGAACTTGAATGACCTGGTAATAATAGGGCTCCCTCGCTTCGCTTCGGGATTTTAAAAGCAAGCTATCGCACCGTGAATTGAACTTCTTCCGGATAGCTGCCGTCAATCTTGAGCGCGCCCTTGTGGGCAAGATCACTGGGGGGCGCGAGCCGACCCAGCCGCTCGCCGGTCTGTGCATCAACCAGCGAAAGAGTCAGCACCGCATTGTTGGTCAGGCTGGCCCACAGCGGATCGCTGGTGAAGTTCGGCAGATCCAGGGAAAAATCTCCTTCATTTTCTACCTTCACTTTGCCGACCGTAAGAGGCGATATGGAAAGACTGGGCACGCCAAAAAACTGTCCGGCCCACCGGCAGGAATAAAGCGCTTCCACCTGCAGACTTTTGCCTGCAAACCTCGATACGTCCATTTTGCCGTGCAATGCGGTGGTGGCAAGCTTCTGGCATTGGAAGTCGCTCTGGCGGTTGCTGGCGGAAAGATCGTCAACGCGAACAGTGCCGAACTGGCAGCCCGGCGAATAAACAATGGCCCGGAAACTTTTCGCTGATTTGCCTTCAACATCAGTCTTGACCACAATCTGGTTGTCGCTCGAATCTGCGCTGCTGGAAGATTGCAGCACTGCCGGACTACCGTTCAGAAAGTAGCGCACCTGCACATCTTTGGGCGATGTAGGCTCTGTCACTCTGATGGTAAAAATGTTTTCGCCAGAATCGGTTTGTGCTGCGAGGGAAAATGGAAGTGTCGCGAAGAGAATAAAAACGAGAATAAAAGCAAAGCGGAGAGCAGAAATAAAACGGAGCTTACGCATTTCAAACGTTCCTTACTTCAAGCCATTGACGGCCTGCAATGCAATACCAAGAACTAAAAACTAACGACTAAAAGCCAAGAGCCAAAGGCTAAAAGCCACTTTTTACGCCAAATTCAGCGCGCGCTTAAATGATCCACGCTCTTTCTGGATTTTTTCCTGCAGCAGTGTAATGGCATAGATCAACTGCTCAGGCCGCGGCGGGCAGCCGGGCACATAAATATCTACCGGGATTACCTGATTCACGCCCTGTACCAGCGCGTAATTATTGAACACGCCGCCAGAGGTTGCGCAAGCGCCCATGGAGATCACCCATTTTGGTTCAGGCATCTGCTCCCAAAGCTGGCGGATGACCGGGGCCATTTTCTGCGAGACGCGGCCGGCAATAATCATCAAGTCAGACTGGCGCGGCGACGGACGAAATACCTCAGCTCCGAAGCGCGCAACGTCAAAACGGGCGGCACCCATGGCCATCATCTCAATGGCGCAGCAGGCCAGGCCAAACGTCATGGGCCAGATGGAGCTTTTGCGCATCCAGTTCACCACGTTATCGAGCGACGTGAGAACTATGCCCTGTGGCTGTTCGTTGCCAAACAGAACGTCCTTAACGTGCTGGGCATCGTCAGGGTTGCCGGCGGTGTTCTCAAAGCGCTTGGTTAGCAGCGCGCGGTCCACATCAGGGGTAACTAGGTGATCGCTCATAACAGTTCTTATTTTAATTGGATGAGGCAAGGAAGGAAAGGGCTGAAAACTCTGCGAAGACCTGGCCCAGCTTCCGCCCCCGGAATTTGAATTTTAGCCCTTAAAATTTAGAATCTTACTCATGGCATCCCACAGCGACCGCATTCTTGATCAGTTCACCCGTCAGGCAGCGCCCTTTGCCGGCTCGGCTTCCATCCGCAATGAAGAGGCATTGAACCGCATTGTGGAATGGGCAGGAACGGGGGCTGAAGATAGTGTCCTGGACGTTGCCAGCGGCCCTGGCCTGCTGGTCTGCGCGTTTGCCCGCGTGGCCAAACATGCCACCGGCGTGGATATGACTCCGGCGATGTTGGAGCAGGCACGCAAACTGCAAAAAGAAAAAGGACTGACCAATGTCACGTGGCAGCCGGGCGATGTCTATGCGCTTCCCTTCCCGCAGCCGCAGTTTTCGATTGTGAGTTCGCGCTTTGCGTTTCACCATTTTCAAGATCCGCTGGCCGCACTCAAGGAGATGAAGCGCGTTTGCCAGCCCGGCGGACGCGTGGTAGTCGCAGACATGGCTCCTCGACCGGATCGTGCTGCCGCGCTGAATGCCGCAGAGCTTTTGCGCGATCCTTCACATGCGCGCGCCTTGCCGGAACAAGAGTTGTGCGAGCTGTTTGCGCAAGCCGGCCTGGCGGATCAGGTGGTAAATAACTACCGCGTGGAGGGCGAGATGGAAGAGTTGCTGGCGCGGTCGTTTCCCCATGAGGGTGACGCCGACCGTCTGCGCAAAATTTTTGCTGACTCCATCGCCAACGACGCGCTTGACCTGAACACGCGGCAGGAAGACGGCAAGATTTTTTACAGCTTTCCCGTAGCAGTGCTGGTGGGAACAAAAAGCAATTAGCAAATGGCAATTAGCAGTTGGCTATTGGCTATTGGCAAACTGTGTAGCGCGGCGCGGCCCGGCCCGCTTTTTTGATTTAAACAATCGCTGAACGGATCAGCAATGAGTCCCGTGAATCCTTGGACCACTTCTGATCATCAAGAACACCTATGCATGTAGCTGAATTATGGCGCTATCCGGTCAAGAGCCTGAAAGGCGAGCAGCTCACTGAAGCCGAAATCACGCCTGTAGGCATACCGCATGACCGCCAGATTGTCGTCATTCGCAATTTGAATAAGCGCGCCCTCACCTCGCGCACGCGCCCCAAACTGCTGGGCCTGCAAGGCTCGCTTGACGCCGATGGAACGCCCACAATCAACGGCCTTCGCTGGAACTCTGCCGAGGCGCTGCAATTAGTGCAGGAAACTGTGGGCGAGCCAGTCACGTTGGAGCAAATTCCCGCGCCGCAAGCCTTTGACATTTTGCCGCTGCTCGTCGCCACCGACGGTGCTGTAAGCTACCTGAATATTGATCGCCGGCGCTTACGCCCGAATATCTATCTGGCCGATGTGCCCGAACTGGAAGAGCGTACATGGGCGCGACGCGTGCTCGCCATTGGCGATGTGCGCATTCACATGGAAAAGCTGCGCGAACGCTGCGTGATGACCACCTTTGACCCCGATACGCAGGAGCAGGATTCATCCGTACTGAACCGCATCATCTTTGAGTTGGACGGCGTAACCGCATTGGATAGCTCCATTGCTGTTCCGGGCAGAATTCGTGTAGGCGATACGGCCGAAGTTCTCGATTTTTATTAATCGGCTCTCTGCATCAATCAAACTGCTTCAGCTGTGGCCATATTTCTTGCAGGCTTGCTTTGGGCCCGCGACAGAGCAGAATGTCAAAGTATTCGTCGCGGCGGGCGAAAGGATGCTCCACGTGTCCCACGATTTCCACGCTCTCAAAAAACTCGCGGTCATGCTGGCCGCTGCTGCGCAGGATAATCATGGTGCTTCCGTCATACTTGCCCGGACCCCATATCCAGTAGCTGTTGCTCTTGCTGATGGCTTGCGGCAAGCCGTAGCGCGGGCCGTAAAAATCCACCGCAGCGGCCTCGCCCCATCCGTTGGAAAAGATAGCTGTGCGAGCGCGCTCTTCCGGCGGAAGGCTGTTGTAAACCTGCGCTACTTTTTCCACCATCTCCGGCCAGCCAAACTCGTCGGCATACCACTGCGGCAGCGGACCATTTTGCTGGTGCTCAATTTCCGGCGGCGTCATACCCAGCGCTTTTTGGTAACGAAGATAATTTTCCGGCGAGAGCACAGGTACAGAAAACGGCAGGAGCAGCGCGCCTACAGCGATGACAAGCGCCACGTAAATGCTTCGCACCCAAATGCC
>DASZMF010000400.1:0-10372 GCA_035552035.1 Candidatus Angelobacter sp. | reverse complement strand
CGGTAAGCGTCTTCATGCGCAGGCGAGGGCGCCTGCGATCCACAAGTATTTCTAGTCCAAGTTTTTAGTCGCACTGAGAAGTGTACAAAAGAGGCAACTCGGAATTCCCTGCTGGAATCTGACGCAAGCAATCGAGGTGATTATGAAATCAAAGTTCCTGCTTGCTATGTTTGTTTCACTGGCACTCTCAATGGGCGCATTTGCCCAGAGCGACAGCGGCGTTAAACAAGATACAAAAGACGCTGCTCACTCCACCGGCCAGGCGGCCAAGAAAACCGGCCACAAGGTGAAAAAGGGAACCAAGAAAGCCGTGAACAAGAGCGCCGACGCAACGCGCAAAGGCTCAGAAAAAGTGGAAGACAAGACGGACCCGAAATAGGCGGAATCGGTAACAGACGGGCTGACAGCGCAAAATAACGGCGTATAAACGGGTATTTGGGTTGACGGTGTATGGTTATCGGACTTAATATCCGATTAGCCGCCTTCGTCCCGTGGATCCCTCATGCATAAACTTGCAAAAAGTACGGTGCGGAAACCCGTTTCCGGCGAAGTTGTGATTCCCGACAAGCTCTATTTCCGCATTGGCGAGGTCAGCCGTCTATGCAGCCTGCCGAGCTACGTGCTGCGCTTCTGGGAGACTGAGTTTTCCCAGCTTAAGCCCACTAAGAGCGGCACCGGCCAACGCATGTATCGCAAGATTGATGTGGAGAACGTGCTGCGGGTGAAGAAACTCCTCTACGATCAGGGCTTTACCATTGCCGGCGCACGCCAGCAGCTCAAAGCGGAGGTGAAACGCAAGCAGTCGCCGTTGCCGTTTGCCGTCCCTGCCCCGGAAAAAACGGAGTTAAAGCAGGTGCGCCAGGGACTCAGGGAGATACTGGGAATCCTGAAGGCCGCCCGGTAAGCTTACTCATCTGCACTTTTTTGCGGCTTTTTAATCTTTCTGGCTCGAGTTTTCCGCTTTCATCTGGCCACCTGGGCAGTGACTTAAGATTTTCCGGAACCCAGGAAAGCTGATCCGCATCAAAAAAAGTGTCTATAATAATCAAATAGCTCACCTTACTGGCGTTCTTTCGTCTTTATAAGGATATAAAGGTCGGTTCCGATGTCAAAAAAGATCCAAGTTATTATCCTGACCAGTTCCATGTTGATCATTGCTTTTGTCCTGATTGGCAGCCTGGGCGTACACGCTTCCGGCGTCAGCAGCAGCGGTGACGTAACCCTTAAACACATTAGCGTTTACAGTGAAGTGCTGTACCGTGTGCGCTCTGAATATGTGGAAGAGCCAAACATGAGTGCCGTAACCAACGGCGCCCTGCACGGACTACTTGAATCGCTCGACGCTGATTCAAGCTACCTGACGCCTTCTGAATACAAAGATTTCAAACAGAAAAAGGGTGAAGGCAAGGCGGGGATTGGCGCAACTGTTTCCAAGCGGTTTGGTTATGCGGCCATTATCTCGGTGATCCCGGGCGGCCCGGCGGACAAAGCCGGCCTGGGTGCAGGCGACATTATTGAAACCGTGGAAGGCCTGAGCACACACGATATTTCCCTGGCGGCTGTGAAAAATCATCTGGTAGGCGAGCCGGGATCGCGGCTGGAACTTACCATTATCCGCACGCGCAAGATTGAGCCGCAGAAGGCCACGATTGTTCGCGAAGTAGAAAATCTGCCCGCAGTTACAGAGCAGCTGACACCGGACAACGTTGGCATTATCAAAGCCCAGGTACTGACCAAGGGCAAGGCCAATGAGATTGCCGAGAAAGTGAAGTCACTGCAGAAAAAAGGCGCCAAGAAACTGGTGCTGGACCTGCGCTACAACTCTGAAGGCGATGAAGAAGAAGGCGTAGCAGTGGCTAATCTCTTCCTGGGCAAAGGAACGATTGGAACACTGCAAGGCCAGAAATATGACAAGGTGACTTACACCGCTGATCCGCAGAAAAAGATTACTGACCTGCCTTTGGCAGTTGTGGTCAACCGCGGAACGGCCGGCGCTGCGGAGCTGGTGGCTGCGGCCATCCTGGATAACACCCGCGGCGACGTGGTGGGTGACAAAACTTTTGGCGAAGGCTCGGTACAAAAACTGATTGAAGTGCCAGATGGCTCGGCACTGATTTTGTCAGTAGCCAAGTACTATACGTCCAACGGAAAAGTGATACAGGATACGGGCGTCACGCCGAATGTGCTGGTGGCATCGAGCGATGATATTGCCGTGGTTTCCGACGACGATGATGGCAACAGCACTGCAGACGAGCCGCAGAAAGTGCAGCCGAAGGAAGACGACCAGCTGAAGCGCGCGATTGATGTGCTGAAAAACAAGAAAAGCTAAGAGATAGATTTCATGAACAAGAGGCGCGCCTGACTGGCGCGCTTTTTGTTTTGTGCCGGCCATTCCGGGAGCAAGCTTTTCAGGAACTCGTTTTTCTAGAACCGGCTTCTTCCTTGAACAGCTTTTCTGGAAGCTGCATTTTTCCAGAACCATCCTGGGTACGGTTACTAAATTCCGTGGCCGGTTGGCATAGCGATTTGGCCGCTAAACCGTGCTATTCTGGCCTTGCTCTAACCTCCTCCCCAATGACGCCTCCTGTTGTACTTCCGATACCCAAAGTAGCGAGGAAACCGCTGGTGGGGCGGCTTGTTTTCAGCATCCTGGTGCTGGCTGCGGCGTTTCTTGGGACGGTTGCAGGGCTGCTGATTGTTTATTCCACCGATCTTCCGCAGATCAATGAATTAGAGCGCTACCGGCCCAGCACCATCACCGAACTCTATGACGATCATGGCAGGCAGATTGGATCGTTCGCACTGCAGCGCCGCGTGCTGGCCACTTATGACGACCTGCCGAAAGTTTTGCGTGACGCGATTCTTTCGACCGAAGACAAAACATTTGAGACGCACTGGGGGATTAATTTCTGGCGCGTCCTGGGTGCAACGTATCGCGACGTGACTTCGAACGCGCGCGCGCAGGGCGCTTCCACGTTGACCATGCAGCTCTCGCGTAATCTGTTTCTTTCTCCGGAGAGGCACTTCAGCCGCAAGGTGCAGGAAGCGATTCTGGCTTTGCAGATTGAGCGCCGCTTCACCAAGCAGCAGATCTTTACCATGTACTGCAACCAGATCTTTCTGGGACACGGTGTTTATGGCTTTGAAGCCGGAGCGCAATACTACTTCAACAAACCGGCCAAAGAATTAAAGCTGGAAGAAGCAGCCCTGCTGGCGGGATTGCCGAAAGCGCCGGTCTCTTATTCACCGATTAATTTTCCTGACCGGTCGCTGAAGCGCCGCAACCTGGTCATTAACAACATGCTGGAAGATGGCAAGATCACGGCCGAGGAAGCTGGCAAGGCCAAGACCACGCCGCTGCACCTGAACGTGCAGCCAGATCTTTCTCCGGCGCCGAATTTTGTGGAAGAGGTGCGGCGGTATCTGGAAAAGAAATATGGCACGGACCAGGTGCATGAAGGCGGGCTGCGCGTTTATACGTCACTTGATTTAGATCTGCAAAAAAGCGCGGCACAGGCGCTGCTGGATGGACTAGCGGTATATGAGCGCAGGCATGGATGGAAAGGCTTGCTGAAGAATGTGGTGCAGAATGGAGAGCCGCTCAGTAAATATCAAGACCCGGACTGGCAGAGGCCAGCGGCTGTGGGCGGCTACATACATGCGGTGGTGGTGGATGTTGGGTTGCAATTTTGCAAGATAAAGTTAGGGCGGTACAGCGCGACGATTGGTCCGGCGGAGCTGGCATGGACCGGCCACAAACAGCCAAAGAATATGCTGGCGGTGGGCGATGTCGTTTATGTAAAAATTCTTGCGCTCAACCCGGATGGCTCAGCCAGAGTTTCCCTGGAACAGGATTCCGGCGTGCAGGGAGCGTTGCTGGCCATTGACAACGCCACCGGCGACATCAAGGCCATGGTCGGCGGTCGCGATTACGAGCAATCCAAGTTCAATCGCGCTACGCAGGCCGAGCGGCAGGTAGGATCGTCATTCAAGCCGTTTGTTTATACTGCCGCGATTGATCAGGGCGCCGAACCGGACGACATGATTCTGGACGCACCTACAACGTTCAACAGCTCTGGCGTGGCATATACGCCGCATAACTTTGATCACAAGTTTGAAGGCAACATCACGTTGCGGCACGCGCTGGCGGAGTCGCGCAATGTTCCTGCGGTAAAGCTGGCGCAAAAAGTTGGCATGCCGATGGTGGCCGAATATGCGCGGCGTTTCGGCATCACGTCACCGATTCTGCCATTTTTGCCGGTGGCGCTGGGAGCGTCTGACCTGACGCTGTATGAGCAGACGTCGGCATACACGGTTTTCCCGAATGACGGCCTGCGCATTGAACCGCGTTACATTCGCAAAGTAACCGACTATGAAGGGCACGTGCTGGAAGAAGATTTTCCAGACGCGAAAGATGTGACGAGCCAGCGCACGGCGCGCACCATGGTTTCATTACTGGAAGGCGTGGTGACGCACGGCACGGCGATCAGCGCGAAAAAGTTGAACCACCCGGTGGCGGGCAAGACCGGCACCACAAATGATTACACCGACGCATGGTTTATTGGGTTCACGCCTAGCGTGACGTGCGGCGTGTGGGTGGGCTTTGACGAAAAGAAAAACCTGGGCAACAACGAAACCGGAGGCCACGCGGCGCTGCCGATCTGGATTGATTTTATGCGCACGGTGATTGCCGATCCGGCAAGAAAAGATGAGGCGTTTCTGCCCGAGGCGAGGGACAAGACAAAGCTGACGACGGTGAAGCGCGCTGCCATAACTCCGCCCCGCCAAGCGGATGATACGGAGGCACACTAGGTGCTGCGGAAGATTATCCAATATTTTTTTCTGAGCCTGGTGCTGATACTGGTGTTTCTTTCTTCCGCGCTGCTGGCCATGCGGTTTGCGATTCAAGGGCGCGAGGTGCACGTGCCGCGGCTCACGGGGCTTACTACGGCAGAGGCTGAGCGCATTGCGAATCCTGATGGGCTGGTACTTTCAGTGGAAAGCCGCTTTTACAACGCGACGGTGCCGGAAGGAAAAATTGTTTCACAATCACCGGAGCAGAATGCCACGGTGCGTCGAGGATGGAAAATTCGGGTGGCGGAGAGCCTGGGACCACAACGCGCTGCTGTCCCCAACTTGATTGGACAAAGCCAGCATGCGGCGGGCATCAACATTAGCCGGCGCAGTCTGGAGATTGGGACGGTGGGCTCCATTCATTGGCCCGGCGCGCAACCGGAAATAGTGGTGGCGCAAAGTCCTTCGGCAGAGGCTGCGGAAGTTACGTCGCCCAAAGTTGGGTTGATACTTTCCGCGGCTGACAACGGACAGCGCTACGTGATGCCGAGTTTTGTTGGCCGGTCTGTGGCAGAGGCGAGCGACGCGCTGCAGAAAGCGGGGCTCACGATGGGCAAGGTGCGTGTGGGTGATAGTGCTCAGGGAGCATCCGGCACAGTAGTACATCAATCTCCGCAAGCGGGACAGCGAGTGAGTGCGGGGGCGACGGTTAGTTTTGAGGTGAAGCGATAAGAGTTTTACCACAGAGGACACAGAGGGCACGGAGAAAAATTAGTTGCTTCTTGTTGGCTGTACACAAAACTCATCATCGGAATTTTGAAAAAGTACGAAACTAACCCCGCCTTACTCTGTGTTCCTCCGTGCGCTCTGTGGTTAAAGCTTTTGCACGACGGCGGCGAAGAATCCATCGCACGGCTGAACACCGGGGATGGTGCGCAGGAAATCTCCGCTGATGAGTTGATTGATATCGTTCCAGACGAGGTCGCCTGATAGCTGAAGGCGGGGCAGCTCTTCTTTGATGGGAACAATCTGAAAATCTTTTGTATCTTGCAGACAGGCGGCGACGACCTGTTCGTTTTCTTCCGGCTCAAGCGAGCAGGTTGAATACACGAGCTTTCCGCCGGGACGAACATAGTTCATAGCGGCTCGCAGAATAGCTATCTGGCGCGCTTGCAGATCGGTGAGATCTTCTGGCTTGAGCTTCCATTTGATTTCAGGATTACGCGCGAGGGTTCCGGTGCCGGAGCAGGGGACGTCGGCGAGGACGCAGTCGAATTCTGTCTGATACGGAAGATTGAGCGCGTCCGCGGTAACGACCTGAATGTTTGATTGCGGCGCGAGCCTGCGCAGGAGTTCAGCGCGGTGCGGATGGAGTTCAGTGGCAATGATCTCTGCTGTGGGCTGGCGTGTGGCGATGGCGGCAGTCTTGCTGCCGGGAGCGGCGCAGCAATCGAGAATGCGGTGACCGTCGCCCATGCCTATTCCAACGAGAGCGGCTACTAGTTGCGAGCCTTCATCCTGGATGGAAATTTTGTGGTCAAGAATTGCCGCGCTTAGGTCACCGCTGGTTACTGTGCGCGCGTTTTTTAGCAGCGCTCCGGCGGCGAGTTGAATGCCTTGTTCGGTAAGAATGGTTTCGTCTTCTGGGCTGTTCAGGCGCAACGTGGTGGCGGGAATGCGCTGATCGTATTCGCAGATTGATTTTGTGCTGGCGTCGCCGAGATTTTCTATCCATCGTTCGACCAGCCATTTGGGATGGGCCAATGCGGATGATAGATACGCGATGCCTGTCAGCTGGGCGGCGTGAGGATCGTACGCGGCGGATTTTACTTTGCGCATGACCGCGTTGACCAAACCAGCAGCGGAAAACTTTTTGGCGTGCTTCACCAACTCAACTGTTTCATTCACGGAGGCGTGGGCTGGAATTTTGCTGAGGAATTGCTTCTGGTAAACGCCCATGCGCAGGGCGATGAGAACTTCGAGATCGAGTTTGCGGAACGGCGTGAAGCTGAGACGGGCGATGGCTTCGTCCAGCACGGAGCGCCAGCGCAGCACGCCCATGACGATCTCGGTGGCGAGATTGCGGTCAAGCGGGGAAAGATTATCGAGGATGGATGAATGCAGAAGCTCGTCGGCGTATGAGGATTCACGTTCAACGCGGAGAAGAATGTTGAAGGCAGCGAGGCGGGCTGGGGAGATGGGCATGTGTGGAGATTTTACTCTTTGTGGTCTAGTACAAAAGATTTACCGCTGAGAGCGCGCGGAGAGCCTATAGTGCCAGCAACTTAAGATGCTTTACACCGATTCACCAGGTTTATTCAATTCGTATGACTTTCCACGCGCGCGTACGTTTGCGGCTTCCTCTGCTTTTCCAATCGATTCCAGAAAACGCGCAAATATCTCCATTCCTCCCGTGAGTTCAGGATGCAGGTTGGTGGCAAATGCATATGTCTGTTCAGCCTCATCATTCCGACCCTGTACTCCCAATAGATTGGCCATGTATAGATTGGACCAGTAGTCAGCGGGATCGATTTCAAGACAGCGCTGGAAGTGATACTCGGCGCAGAGCAGGTCTTTTTTGTGTGCAAGTCTGCCTAATATTTGATGAGCCAAAAGATAGTCTGGATCGATTTGAATTGCTTTCTCCAGCAGCTCTATCGAGCGCTCAGGTTTTTTATTTTCATCAAGTACTGCCAAATTGTAGAGCGCCTCTTCATAATCAGGATCAATCTTGATTGCTTCTTCAAACGCGTCACGAGCTGCTGGTTCGTCATTCAGACCGCAGTATGTGGCGCCCAGCAGTGTAAGCACGCACGCGGTACGTTCATGCTTGAGCGCTTGCAGGAACCAATGCTTTGCAGTTGGCAAAGAGTCATCTGCATTCTTATCCGTTCGACTGAGCCAAAGAGTGCCAAAGCTCTGCATGACCAAAGGTGAGTTCGGAGCCAGACGAAACGCCTGGGTCAAAGCATCTTCGGCTTCCTGCCATTTCTCAACTTCTTTCGCCACCCTTGCATAGCTGAGAAGAAAATATTCTTCACGATTCCCAGCCGCAAGCTGTTTCCAAAGCTCAAAAGCTGTATTCATATCGCCAGCGTCTTCTGCTTCTTCCGCCTGCTTTGCCAGGAAATCGTCCACAAGGTTCTCTCTTTTACTTTCAGCCCAGCCGTTCTGCGGCGACAGGGTGATATCCGTTGATGAATTCGCGGGCGGTCAGGGCTTTCTTGCCTTCAGGCTGGATTTGCAGCAGTTGCAGCACGGTGCGCTGGCCGCATCCGACGAAGAGTTTTTCGTCGCCTACGCGGAGTTCGCCTGCGCCGAGATTCGATGGCGTGTCGTCCGGACGCGCGCTGATGAACTTCAGATTCTTGCCGCGGAATTGCGTATGTGCGCCGGGCCAGGGTTGAAAGCCGCGCAGGCGATTGTGGATCTGGGCGGCGGTGCGCGTGAAGTCGATGAGGCCATCTTCTTTTTTCAAGATCGGAGCCAGCGTTGCTTGCGAATGGTCCTGCGGAATTGGCTTGATGGTCTGAGCTTCAAGGCCGCGCAGGGTTTCTATCAGCAAATCCGCGCCTAGTTCTGCCAGTGGAGGCGCATAGGTGATGGACGTATCCTCAGGCTGAATCGGCAATTCTTTTTGCAGCAGGATGTCACCGGTATCCAGGCCTTCATTGAGATGCATGGTGGTAACGCCGCTAATGGTTTCACCTTCTGCAATGGCCCACTGAATGGGCGCGGCTCCACGATATTTCGGCAGCAATGACGCATGCACATTGATGTTGCCGTGGCGCGGGAGCGTGAGCATCCACGGGGGAATAATGCGGCCGTAACCGACGACGATGATTGCGTCAGGCTGCAAGGCGCTTAGCTGCGCGCGGAATTCGTCGTTCTTTTTTATTTTTTCCGGCTGAAGGATAGGCAATCCTAATTTCAGCGCGGACTGTTTTACGGGTGGCGCGGTAAGTTCCATGCCTCGGCCTTGCGGACGATCTGGCTGCGTGACCACTAGTTGCATCTCATATCCGGCGGCGGCCAGGCGCTCCAACGTGGGCACGGCGAACTGAGGCGTGCCGCAGAAGACCAGCTTCATTCCCACTCGCCGGCGCGCACTAGCTTTTTGATTTTGCGCTTGATCAGGTCGCGTTTGAGCGCGCTTACGTGGCTGATGAAGAGGCGTCCGTTGAGATGGTCGGTTTCATGCAGCAGCGCGCGGGCAAGCAATTCGTCGCCGGTTTTTTCAAACCACTTCCCTTCCAGGTCTTGCGCGCGGACGGTCACAACATTCGCGCGGGTCAGGTTCTCATGAAAATCCGGCAGGCTCAGGCAGCCTTCCTGTCCGGTTTGCTTGCCTTCGCGGCCAATGATTTCTGGATTGATCAGCACCAGCTTGGCGTCCGGATCGTCTTTGAAAGTTACATCAACCACGGCAATTCTTTTGGATACACCAATCTGCGGTGCAGCCAGGCCAACGCCGTGGGCCGCGTACATGGACTCAAACATATCTTCGACCAGCTTTTTCAGGTCGCTATTAAATTCGGTGACTTCCTCGGCGGGCGTTTCCAATACCGGATCACCGTACAACACGATTGGATAAATCATTCGCTCTGCTAAAACTCCCGCAATTGTTGTTGATAGCCGGCAAAGTTGCGCCGCGTTTCTGTGATGGAATCGCCGCCGAATTTTTCCAGCGCACAGCGCGCCAGCGTGAGCGCGACCATGGCTTCCGCGGCAACGCCAGCGGCAGGCACCACGCAAACGTCAGAGCGTTCATACGCGGCCTTGACGGGCTCGCGGGTGGTGAAGTCAACGGAGCCCAGCGGACGGCGCAAAGTGGAAATGGGTTTGAGATATCCGCGGACGAGAATATCTTCTCCGTTGGAGATGCCGCCTTCAATTCCGCCGGCGTGGTTCGACGCGCGCGTGAAGCCGGTGAAATGCGCGCCGTTTTTATCAGCGGACTTGTTGGTCGACTTGTCGTAACCGATTTCATCATGAACCGCTGAGCCGAGTGAGAGCGCGGACTCCACGGCTGTGCCGATCTCCACACCTTTCACGGCTTGCAGTGACATAACGGCTTGCGCGAGAAGACCGTCGAGGCGTTCGTCCCATTGCGCGAAGGTGCCGAGGCCCGGAGGAACGTTGTGCGCGACAACTTCAAACACGCCGCCAATGGAGTCTCCGGTGCGCAGGGCGTGGTCCACTTCAGCTTTCATGCGCTGCTCGGATTCAGGGTCAGCGCAGTTGAGCAGCACTTCTTGTTTGGCATGCAGTTGCTGGAGCTGGTCCCAGCTTACTTCAGTATTCTCCAGCGTAGCTTTGCCCACGGCGATCACGTGACTCAACACTTCAATGCCAAGCTCGCGCAGAAAAAGTTTGGCGATCGCGCCGACAGCCACGCGCGAAGCAGACTCGCGGGCGGAGGCGCGTTCCAGAATGTATCGGGCTTCTGGAAAGTTGTATTTCAGAGCGCCGGCAAGATCGGCGTGGCCGGGACGCGGCGAGGCGACGCGCTTATGCTTCTCAGGATCACCAGCGCCCACGGGCAGAGATTCCTGCCAGTTCTTCCAGTCTTTATTTT
>DASZMF010000399.1:0-1563 GCA_035552035.1 Candidatus Angelobacter sp. | reverse complement strand
CCGCCGGGCAGTCATGATATGCCTCCTCGCCATCGCGGTCTTTCTTTTGCCCAGTCGTCTTTTCGCACAAACGGATTGCCTGGCTTGCCATAGCGACAAGACCATGCAGGACGCCGCCGGTCACAGCATTTCGGTCGATGGCCAAAAGTTCGGTGCCAGCGTTCACGGCAGCCTCCAGTGCAACAACTGCCACGGTGACATCAAGGAATATCCCCATCCCGACCACATCGCCAAGGTTGACTGCAAATCCTGCCACGCCGACGAAGCCTCCAAGCTGACAACCAGCGTTCACTCCTCGTCCAAAGAGCACCCATGCACAAGTTGTCACGGCAACGCGCACGAAATCTTCCCCAAGGCTGACGCCCGTTCGGCCGTCTACCCGCTGAACATTCCCAAGACCTGCGGCCAGTGCCACAGCGATGGCGCCATGGCTACAAAAAAGGGCCTGCCCAGTGTCTTCACGCACTATATGGATTCAATTCACGGCTTCGCGCTGAGCAAAGAGGGCCTGCTGGTCGCGGCGAACTGCCAAAGCTGTCGCGGATCGCACAACATCCTCAGCCACAAAGATCCGGCCAGCCCAACCTTCAAAGCCAATATCCCTAAAACCTGCGGCAACTGCCACGCGAAGATCAACGACGATTACCAGGCCGGCGCCCACGGACATGCAATTGCTGCTGGAAATCTGAAAGCTCCGGTTTGCACGGATTGCCACACAACCCACGCGATCCTGCAGCCGACGGAATCTGAATTCCGCATGCAGTCCACGCCGATCTGCGGCTCCTGCCACAAGGACAAGCTCACGACTTATCACGACACCTTCCATTCGCAGCTTGGCTCGCTCGGCGGTTACGTGGAGACGGCGCGTTGCTGGGATTGTCACGGCGCCCACGAGATCTATCCGGCATCCGATCCGCGCTCGCCCATCCACAAGGCCAGCCTTGTCAAGACTTGTGGCAAGTGCCACACCGGCGCAAATCTGAGCTTCGTGCAATATCAGCCACATGCCAACGCCCACGATCGAAAACTGAATCCGGCTCTCTACTACGTCCGACTGTTTATGAATCTGCTGCTGGCAAGCGTGCTCACCTTCTTCGTGATTCACACGATTCTTTGGCTGATTCGTGCCAGATTTGACCAGGTCAGAAAAAAGTCAGCCACTGGAGGGAAAGATGCCTGAACTGGCACAAGCACCCATCGAATCTGAAGTACAGAAAGCACCAGGCGGTCGTTTCTTCAATCGCTTCACCCGCGAGCAGCGTTACCTCCACGCCGTGTTGTTCTCGACCTTTCTTGGGCTCGCTGGAACGGGCCTGCCTTTGCGCTTCAGCGAGAGCATCTGGGCACGCGGTCTAGCCGGCGCTGTCGGCGGATTCGGCGCGATTCTCTTCTTTCACAAGTTCTGCGCGCTCGTACTTACGATCGCATTCCTTATCCACGTGAAAGAAGTCTTCACGCGCGGCCTTGTGCGGCGCGAAAAAGGAATCTTCTGGGGTGCGACCTCCATGGTTGCCAACTGGAAAGATGCAAAGGACATGTTTAATCACATGCGCTGGATGCTCG
>DASZMF010000398.1:0-6947 GCA_035552035.1 Candidatus Angelobacter sp. | reverse complement strand
GCTTCGTAAGCCGTCTGGTGAGCTTAATCAAATCTTGGATGACGACTAGTTTAGTCGCTCTTGATTCTGGCCTTTTCGACTGGTGCCTGCCCATTTCCCTCTTGACTTCAGAAACGGCTTTCGCTTATACTTCGTAAAAGTAAGACCGGGAGCGGCGCCGGTGGGATGGGCTTTTGCTATGGAGCAGGAGGGACCCAGAAAGGCCTGCAACTTGGAGAGAGCTTCGTAGCTTTTGGCTCTTGGCCTTTGGCTATTGGCTTTGTTTTCAGCTCTCTTCCCGATGTCGGTGGGCACCAAGCCAATTTCCTTTTGGCTTCCCTTGCTATTCCCACCTTCATTGCCTGGCGGAAGAAGTGCGCCCGGGCGGCCTTTGGCCGCTGGCTTTTAGCAGTTAGCCATTGGCACTTAGCCAAACCCACAAACAAGATTTTCGAGATATTTGAGAGCCATCCATTGCGGATGGCTTTTTTATTTTCCAACTACTTTCAGCCTTGAACAACTTATGGGAGAAGAGCCATGACGAAAGAAGAATTGATGAAGACTATCCGGGAGTGCGCGGAGAAGCTGGGCCGTGCACCGAGTGTCCCGGAGCTACAACTACACGCGGGCAAGCTCAGCATGCGGGGCATCAGAAAGAATTTTGGCTCTTATAACGGGGCGCTGGAGGCATGCGGGATGACCCGCCGGGGGCCCGGCTATGGGATAGGCGACAACGGACTTTTTCTGGAATGGGCAACGGTGGTGCGGAGGCTGGGAAAAATTCCTACGTGCACGGAATGGGAGATGCATGGGCAATACAGCCTGACGCCGCTGCGAAGCCGCTTTGGCACATATAGCCAGGTGCCCAGAAGCATGCTGGAATATGCCAGAAAAGAAGGACTGGAGAGCGAATGGAAGGACGTTATGGAGATTACCGTTGCGCACCTGCACGGGTTACCGGCACCGGACGGGACGTTCAGGGTGATCTCCTGTTCGCCCCCGAAACCGAGCGTACTGTTGAACCAGCCGATCTACGGACCGCCCTTGATACCGTGGGCGCTGACTTATGCCCCTACGAATGAGATTGGCGTGGTCTATCTATTTGGCACGGTGGCGCGGGAGCTGGGTTATGCGGTGACGCGGATGCAAACGGAATTTCCGGACGGCGAGGCGATGCGCCAATTGGACGAAGACCGGTGGCAGCGAGTGCGGATTGAATTTGAATTTGAAAGCCGGAATTTTTTGACGCACTACCACAAGGTGGAAGACTGCGACTTGATTGTGTGCTGGAGGCATAACTGGGCGGAGTGTCCGCTGGAGGTGCTGGAATTGAAATCGGTGGTGGGACGGGGATGGGAGTTGAAATCTTCCCACTGATGGCAAAAACCTTTTACCACAGAGGACACAAAGGAACACAAAGGAAACAAAAAAGGCTGGCTCAGTATTAGTGGGGAAATAGCGAAAACAATCTCACCACTGATTTTCACTGATGAACACTGATCAGGAAAAGTAAAACCCTTTACCACAGAGGACACCCCGTTCGACTTCTGACGTCGCTCAGGGCGGGCTGAGGAACACAGAGGAAATCAAAAAAAGGCTGGCTGAGGATTGGTGGGGAAACAGCTAAAACAAATTCACCGCTGATTTTTCACTGAGCGATAACAAAACAAATCTTAACGTTGACAGATGCAGGTCGAAGAAAAATAAACCTTACTGCGATTCGCGCTGATGAACATTGATCGGGACAGTTTATGTTCAAGGCGCAGAAAAACAGTTCGCTTGAAGGATTAGAAATTCTAATCTGCCTTTAATCTTGTTCTAATCCGTCGTCCTTAAGGTTCTTCTTCCTGATGAAGTGAAAATATTTTCACCCTTCCGGTTTTTCCTTCATCGGATGCAAGGGTAAAGAGGTAGTATCTTCTCCAGGCTCCCATCCCTTATTTTTATGAAGTACAATGAATTCGATTTTTTTGCGGGCAAAACAACGCTTGCTGGGCGTTGCGGTTGACGCAGGGACCAGAGAAAGCATGTTCTTCCGGGCTCATCATCCCTCGAAAATTTCGTGCCGGGCGCGGTTAGGCCAGGCCGAAAAAAAGCGGTCTCATGATTTTTACGTGAAGATCGCCGTTTCCGTCTCAACTGAGACATTCGGGAGAAAATAATGCACCACTCGGTGAACTCTTCTACCACACTCCGGCCTGGCGGCAGGAGTACGCGTTTAAAATCCATAACCCTGTTCCTCACAACCCTGGTACTGGCCATGCTGGCTGGTTCCGTGGCTGCGCAGGCACAGGCCCCCACGCTTGTGGTAACTGCAATTGATGCTGGCCGGTTCTATGGTGATCCGAATCCAGCATTCACCTCAACCATCACGGGCCTTAACAGCGGAGACAACATTACGGTAACTTTCAGCACAGTTGCCAACACCAGCAGTGCGGCGGGCTCTTACCAGATTATTCCAACGCTGGTTGACCCCGACGGCAAGCTGGGCAACTACGTGGTGGTTATCAATAATGGCACGTTAACAGTGACTCCTGCGCCGCTCATCATAATTGCCGATGACATGACGCGCAGCGCTGGCAACCCCAACCCCACCTTCACCGGATCAGTCCAGGGACTGAAAAATGGTGATGCCATTACAGCAACTCAAGACAGCCCGGCCACGGTCGATAGCCCGGCTGGATCCTATACCATTGTTCCCACATTGCAGGACGCATCCGGCAATATTGGCAATTATTCCGTATCAGTCTCCAACGGTACGCTGACCATCACACCGTAACTGTTAAACTCCCGACGGAGCGACACTTGCGGGCTGGCAAACATTCGCCAGCCCATTTTTTTTGGACGAAACTTTGCGCGAACGCGGAGAGCAAAACACCCAGCGTAGCGCCGAGAAAATGTCGTGCAGAAAAAAGCGCACCCCTTGCGGAGTGCGCTGCTAGGTTGTGGAGCATTGGATGAAAAGTTATTCGCCGTTTTGATCGGAACCCGGCTCAGTAGCGTGCATCACACGGAATGAACTGCCGCCATTGGACCAGATCAGCACCATCGCATCTTTGTCCTGTGCAACGTTGCCCAGCTCGCGCTTTACATCGTCTGCGCTCTGCACCGGATGGCGATTGACTTCAAGAATCACGTCACCGCGGCTGATGCCGGCGTTGTCCGCGGGGCTGCCCGGAACAACGTTGGCTACCACAACACCTTTTACGTTCTCCGGCAGCTGCAGCTGATCACGTAGATCACCGCTGAGATTTTGCAGTCCTACGCCCCAGCGCGCTTTACCATGACCTTCACTGCCGGCGCTGGCTTCCTCAGAGTTCTTTTTGGTGAGACCTTCCAGCGTGACTGGCAGGCTCATGCTCTTGCCATCGCGAAGAATGCCCAGCGTCACCTTGTTCCCCGGACGTTGTGCGCTGATCACACCCTGCAGCTGTCCTGAGCTATCAACTTTCTTGTTATTGAATTCAGTAATCACGTCGCCAACTTTTACCCCGGCTTTGGCCGCCGGAGAGTCAGTCTCAACCTGGCTGATAAGCGCACCGCTGGCATCCTGCAGATGAAAGAACTCAGCGTTTTCAGGAGTCACGTCATTGATGCCGATGCCGATGCGCGCATGCTCAATCTTTCCGTCCTTGAGCAGCGTGTCAACCACCGGCCGTGCGATCTGTGTGGGAATGGCGAACCCCATGCCGGCAAAGCTGCCTGTGGCCGAAATCAGAAATGTATTGATGCCAATCACTTCACCGTGCGAGTTCACCAGCGGTCCGCCAGAGTTGCCGGGATTGATGGCTGCGTCGGTCTGTATAAATTCTCCAGGCTTGCGCGCGTCGTCAGAGTAAGGATTCGGACGGTTCAACGCGCTCACAATACCGCGCGTCACGGTAAAGCGGAAGTTAAACGGATTGCCGAAAGCCAGAACAGTTTGTCCAGGCTTCAGGGCTGTGGAGTCTCCCCATGGTAGGCTGGGAAAATTGCTGCCATTAATTTTGATCACGGCAATATCCGTCATGGGATCGGCGCCAATTAATTTTGCGGGAAGAACGCGACGATCATTGAGCGTTACCCGTATGTCAGTAGCCCCATCTATCACATGATTGTTGGTTACGATGTAACCATCGGGCGAAATAATGATTCCGCTGCCTAACCCATGCTCAATGCGCGGAGCGGATGAGCGGCCTTGCTGCTGCGGATTAATGCCGAACGGTCCAAAGAAACGTTGGAGCTCATCCTGGTCTTGGCCGGAAAGCTGCTGCTGTTTTGCCCGCGAGGCCACAGTCACGTTCACCACCGCCGGAGTCACGTGGGCCGCCAGCGTCTCCATCGCATGATCAAGCGCTGTAATAGCGCTCACACTGTTGTCGTCTAGCGCTGCAGCGGCGGGCGCGGCACTTGCCGCGCTGGCTGCGGCGGGTTTCAGGAATTCATAACTCCCAAAGGATGCGGTTAAAACAAGCAGCAGCGCTGCTGCCAGCGTTTTGCCTTTCAGGAGTGATTTCAATTGCTGGATTTGGTTTTTCATTGGGTACTTCTTCTCCGTATTTTGATTGCGTGATGTTTGAATGATGAATGAATTGCAACTAGTTATTTAGTTATTAAAAGCCAGAGTCATCCAACAACGCTGGCGCGATTGAAAATTTTTACGTTTTACGAGGTTTAATTACAGGCTTCGTTTGTGGCTGCAAAGTCAGCTGCACTACATGCATCTGCCAACTCTGCTGTTCTCCAGAAGCTGTCTGCGTAACCATTACCACCAGGTCTTCGCGCACAGTTATATATTCCTGCTGGACGTGCGAGAACATCGGATACATCACGGGATACATAACGCTCGCTGCCAAGGCAGGCGGTTCCAGCGTTTTACGTACCGGCGCCGAATGAGCGCGAACAGAATTTTTCTGCGCCGGACGCGTGCTCCTCGCCGGTATCGCACCGTCATGCGTGGTGCGCAAGTTTGCCTGCACCGCTGTAACCCCAGCAATTTTCGAACCGGTACTGACGGTTGGCAGCGCCGAGCTGATTGGCTGAGCCGCGAGCACTGGCTGAACCGAATCCACCACCGAACCAGACTGCGCCGATAGCACCTTCGGCTGGCCATCCGCAAAATGCACCAGCTCTGGCATAAGTGAAACCGGCAACGCAGACAATCCTGCCAGCACCATCACTACCGGAATCGCAGGCTTCCACAATTGCGTTGCCCGCGGACGGTTCGGATCCAATATCCTTGCAACCCGCGTAGTCAGCTGGCGAACCCGCCCCACAGCGGCCTGTGCCATCGCCAGTTGCCGCCGAAGAAAACTTCTTTCAGCCACATGCGCCAGGCATTCAGCATAGGCGCGCGGCGTGCCAGAGCGCGCAATCACTGCGTCGTCACAGGCCATTTCGCGGTCCAGAGAAAGTTTGCGTTCAATCCACCAGACGCTGGGCAGGAAGAAGAATACAGCCTTCAAAACTTTTTGCGCCAGGTTCGTCCAGTCATCGCGACGCGCCAGGTGCGCCAGTTCATGCAGCAGGACATACTTCAATTCTTCCGCGGGTGTGGACTCGAGCAGCCATGCCGGCAAGATAATCGCAGCCCTGCGGAAGCCGATGGCCGTTGGCACATCCAGTGTTCTTGAAACCAGCAAATCAACCCGCCGGGACTGCTGAAACTCTTCCACCATTATTCGCAAATCAGCATTCAGCTGCTGCATATCCACGGCAGCAGCTTCCGCGCGCAGCCGCCGGACATGCCATGTGGCAAAGGCCACGCGCGCCAAACCAGCGAACGCAATGGTCGCCCAGCCTAGAAACAGATTCCAGGCCCATGAGGATGAAACTGTCAACACCGCCTGCGATGCGCCTGCACCAGCGCTGACCTTTGCATGCAAGCCGAACACAGGCAGGATCGCCGTAGCCAGCAAAGTTGAGAACCATACAACAAAGCTGGTGCGTGAATCTCTTTTGGGAAATATCTGCAGCACAAACCACACCGCAATTGCCAGCAGTGTGCCGGCCACCGCGCTATAGAGCAATCGCTCAGACACCGCTGTAGCCACGCTATAAAAGTTAGTCCCAGAAAAATTGGAGATTAAGTTCACGGCTTCTCCCCTGGCTCCTGCAGGAGCTGGCTCAACCGCTTCAGTTCTTCGGCATTGATGCTCTTGTCTTCCAGAAGATTGAGCACCAGCAATTCGTGCGAGTCTTTAAAGAATCGTCCAACCAGATTCTTGATCTCAAAACGCGTGGCTTCCTTCTTGCCCACCAGCGGCGCGTACACATGCGCCCGGCCTTCTTTCATGTGCTCCACATATCCCTTTTTCTCAAGAATACGGATCGTCGTGAGCACAGAGTTATACGCCAGTGAAAACTGGTTTGGCAATGCCTCCAGCACCTGATGCACCGTGGCTGGTCCGGTTTGCCATAGCACCTCCATGAGGCGCAGTTCAGCTTCTGTTAACGTCGGAGATTTCTTCGGGGGCACGGTCTTTTTTGCTCCTTCAAATTCCCTGAGAGATTTTCCTGTTATCTATTAGACGCAGCTCAAAGCAAAATGGTAACTAATTCTTTAGTTATTTGGCTAGGAAATTTTTCTGGCTCTTTATACATCTGATTCTAATACGTTTATACTAATTTGATGTTAAGATGAATCGGCTTACCGGCTGGTGTCCTTGGCCTTCACCTTCTCAAACCGTCCGCGATGCTGGTCGATCATCTTGCCGAGCTGCACCTGCAGCACATTTACCGTTTCGTAGAGCCCCTGCACTCCGCTGGTCTGCCAGCTCACGCTTTGCTCGTCAAGGTCTGAGCACAGATCTTTCAGCATTTGTGTGGACCGGCGCAGCCGCTCGGCGGCCAAAAACGACAAAACACGCGCGGGATCTTTCTGTGCTTCGGCTGCGTTGGCCAGTTCACTCACCGTCCAGGCAGTCATGCGGGCATTATCCAGTACTTCGCGGAACTCCTGTAAAAGCGTGGTCTCTGGAGTTTCCCCG
>DASZMF010000397.1:0-8081 GCA_035552035.1 Candidatus Angelobacter sp. | reverse complement strand
CCGTGGATCGCTGTGACATGGATAAGGTCGCTTCTTTCTGGGCGGAAGACGGTTGAGTTTTATCATGACAAAGATGGCCTCACCGTTGGCCGTGAAAAGATCGTCACCAGCATCAAAAATAATCTCTGCGGCAAAGTGCAGCGCCAGCTTGTGCCGGGAACGCTTGAGGTCTATCCGCTCAACGGATACGGTGCAGTTGAGATCGGTGTGCATCGTTTCCTGCATCCCTGGGCGCAGGACCACGGAATAGTGGGCGAAGCAAAATTTATTCATGTGTGGCAGAACCAAGGGTTGCAGAATAAAGACGGACAGTGGAGAATCACGCGCGTCATCAGCTTTGACCACGGCGCAGCCAGATAAAAGAACTTAGTGCTCTGGCAGCGTGCTCGGCGTGAGTGGCGTTGTCTGGCTGGCGCAGCCCTTGGTCGTATCCATGGGCTGTCCGCGCCGCGGATGCAGAAATTGGCTGCGTTCTTCTTCCAGCCGCAGCAGCTCCAGATAAACGCGTGACTGGTCCCAGCCCAGCGCGCGTCCAATCTTATGCGCGGCCTCACTGCTGCAACTTTCTGACCAGCATGCGCCCAGCGCAACCGGCACGCGCCGCAAAAGAATATCGCCCAGCGTCACAGCCGACTCATGGGCTACCGCTTCCACGGCTTCTGCCACCAGATGGCAGCTATGCTGGCACAGCGGTTCGCGCAAACGCTCGTCTAATGACGCTGCATGGGCAATCGCCAGCGCATGGCGTCCATGCCATTCCGCAATCGCCTCAGCGCAGCCTTCAGGAATTTTTGCTTTGCAAGCCACCAGTCGCGCCCACTGGCGCACCGTCGATTCCACATCTTCTTCCATGACTGGCGAAGCAAACACATTCACAGGCTCTGGGATATCGATGCCCAATTTGCGGCCCACTTCGCGCGCCAGGCTGGCCGCCGTCGTCAGTTTGCCGCCGATGACCGAGATTAATCCTGCAGCGCCTTCTTCCGTGTGGTCATGCAGGACTTGCCTGCGCGTTACCGACGAAGAAGTCTTTCCCGGCATATAAGGCAGCGGACGAATCCCGGCAAAGTCGTACCGAATATCGGCCTGCGTCAGTCCAGAGCGCGGAAACAGCCGCGCAAAGCTTTTGAACAGATATTCAATCTCCTGCGCGCTCGGCTGCGGACTGTCCGGCGTGTTGGAGTCGGCCACCTCGCTGGTGCCCACCAGAATTTGTCCGTTCCACGGGATAACAAAGATTGGACGGCCATCAATGGCTTCCGTGTAAACAGCTTGCTCTGGAGCGCCGCTGAATTTCGGCAGAACCAGGTGCGATCCGCGCACACCGCCAATCATCCGCGGTGTAGAGATGCCAGAAGCGCCAATCACCGTATCCGCCCACGGTCCGGTTGCATTGATAATGTGTGTGGCTTGAACCGCGTATTCCTGTCCGGAAATGCCGTCACGCAGCCGTGCGCCGGTGACGCGTCCATTACCGCGCGAAACTTCCAGCAGCTGCGTGTGGTTGCAAACCACTGCGCCGGCATCCACGCTCTCGGCCAGCCATTCCGCTACCAGGCGCTCCGGAAATTCACACTGCGCGTCTTCATATGAGTAGATTGACCAGGCGTTGCCGTTATCCAACTGCCGCTCAAACGCCGCACGATCATCTGAAGTTGGCCGCGTGCCGCCGGCCCAGCGATGGTAGAGCCAAAGCCCTGTCCTTATGGCCAGCGAACTGCGCTTCACTGAACAGGAATTTTTCGGCAGCGCCAGAAGAAACTGCAGCGGACGCACCAGATGCGGCAGCTGGTTCAGCAGCCGTTCGCGCTCGCGCAAAGACTCCCGCACCAGGCCGATCTCGCCATACTCCAGATACCGCAGGCCGCCGTGGATAATCCGTGTAGAGCGGCTCGTGGTGCCCGAAGAAAAATCGTTTTGCTCCACCAGCAGCGTACGTTTGCTCCACTGCGCGCACTCGCGCGCAATGGCCACACCATTGATGCCGCCGCCGATCACCAGAACATCAAAGCTCTGGTTCTTAGTTTGGCTATGGTTCTTAGTTTGAATAGGCCCGCTCACTTACATCTTATTTAGATGCTTTTTGCGCGCAGGGCAACATTACTTCGGGATAGATTCGCGAAAAGGATGGTTTTAAACGACTTACGGCTGCGCCTGTTCCAGCACTGCTTCCGTGGTGGCCCATAGTTCAGGCTCAATGTCAGGGAAGACAGAGTCGCGCACTTCAATCGCTTCCAGCTCCTGGATCCGCACCGCTGAGATTTGATGAGTGGTCTCAAAGCGCCGCCATGTATCCAGCAACGCGCGGAATTGGTCCAGATGGGTGTTAAAACGCTTCTCCGCGTAGTCTCGTGCGGCCTTGGTAGTGATCAGGAATTGCCAGTCAGAAGACTCCAGCAGCAGCAGTTCGCGGCACAACTGCTTGGCCAGGCGTGTGGCCACTTCATGCCCGCGCCACAGGCCGCTGTTCGCCATCTGCTGTACTGCCAGCTCTGCGGGATAGATATGCGTCCACGTCCATGACGTATCGTCATTCAGCCAGACGCTGTTGTTGCTCTCCGCGCCCCATGATCCTTCCGGCAACGCCACATAGCCGCTGGGTGGAGACTGCTGCATATATTCCGGACACGTAATCAATTCAATCTTTGACTCGGGCTTGGAAAATTCCAGCACCACGTTCTTCAGCCACTCCGGACCTTCAAACCACCAGTGCCCAAACAACTCCGCATCAAACGGCGCAGTCAGGATAGGCGTGCCAGCTCCGTTCTTGCCATGGCGCTCCAGCGTTTCCGTCACAATGTGCGCAAAATGTTTGGCGTGTTCGCGTGTCCGCTCCAGCGCAATCGCGGGATCGTAAGCCTGCTTGAGTCCCAGGTCGATCTTTGGCCCGGTAATTTTCCAGTAACGATTGCCACCCGGCCAGCGCTTCTTATGGAACTCCAGATAGTTCGCGTCTCCCGGATAGCCCTGGTCGCCGCTCCACACCTGCACGCCCGTGCGCGGATCACGCGTAAAGAAAGCCACATGCGCATCCGGATCTGGGCTCTCAGCAAAATATGGGCGATAGAAATTCTTGTGCGCCTGCTCTTTCTCTGCCTCCAGTGTTTCCAACGCCAGCGGCACATCACCGGCCATCAATTGGTATGGCGTAAAGCGCGTAGAGCTATCTACGAGATGCGTATCAACGTAAAAGAACTCCAACCCATATTCAGACAGAATTTCTTCCACACCATCGCGATAAAAAAGCTTTTGTGGTCCGCTGGATCCGGCGGGTGTAACCGGAAATTTCCACTCGCCCGATGGACGATAGCCGCACTCCGGCAGCCATATGCCGCGCGGCTTCTTGTTAAAGAAGCGCTCATGCGTCTCCACGCCGGTGCGAACCTGCGCGCGGATGGACGCGTCTGTGCCTAAAAGAGGGAAGTAGCCATGCGTTGCGCCGCAGGTAATAATCTCAATTGCGCCTGAATCGTAGAAGTGCTGGAAGCCGCGGATGATATTGGAATTGAGCTCGTCAAACTGGCGCAGAGCCTGCTCATAAAAATGCTGCCAGAAACGCGCCACCTCAACCATGTGCTTCTCACCCTGCAGGGTGAAGTCATCGGCGTCTTTGTGCGCAGCCTGAATTTTGCGCAGCATGTACTTTGGAAATTCATCTTTGAATACCGGATGCGCAAGCTGCTCCAGCAGAATGGGCGAGAGATTCACATTCGCCTTCAGCGCCAGGCCCTGCTGCTCCAGTTCGCCAAAAATCCGTATCAGCGGAAGATAGGTTTCAGCGGCTGCTTCATGCAGCCATTCCATTCCATGCGGCCACGTGCCGTGATTGACCACATAAGGCAGGTGGGAGTGTAGGGCAAACGTCACATATCCCAGCGGATTTTTCTTCGGAGATTTCTGATTCATTTTGGAAATCAGCGGCCTTAAAAAAGGATTACCAGCGCCAAGGCCTCTCTTAATAGATGCAGTATCGCTAGCGCAAATTTCAAGTTTACTACAACTATTCAGCCAAGGCGCTCAGAATGGCCCCTGCGGCCAGAATCGCCTGCGCGGGCGGAATAACCAGCCGCTTTCTCACTATGAGATGCAAAAAAGAATGGAGATGCTGGTAGCAGCATCTCCATTGGTTTAAAAGCTGAAGGCTTAAAGCAGACTAGCTTTGTGCGAGCTTGAACGAGAGCGGCGCAGACGCTGGTTCTTTGCTGGCCGGCTCATCTTCTTCCACTGCCAGCAGGTTGGCCACCGAATCACTCAGGCTCACGCAGTTGCAGCCGCGCCGCTTGGATTCATACAGCGCTTCGTCGGCGTAGCGTAGCAGAATCTCCGGCGTAAGAACTCCATCTTGTGAAAACGAGATTCCAAACGATGCGGTGATCTTGCCCAGAGAATGCCCGGCATGCTGCAGTTCCAGCTTGGCAATGGCTTCGCGCATAATTTCAGTGCGCTCGCGCACGCTCTCCAGCGAGGTGTCTGGCAGCACCATCAGGAATTCTTCGCCGCCATAACGGCAGACAATATCTTCCGTCCGCACAGAGCGCCGCAACATTGCCGCCACTTCTTTCAGCACAATGTCGCCGGCGGTGTGGCCAAAGCTGTCATTGAAAATCTTGAACTTGTCGATGTCCGCCATAATCACGCCCAGGCCGGTGTGGTGGCGGCTGGAGCGATGCAGCTCCTGCTCCAGTGTCGCTTCCAGAAAGCGCCGGTTGTAAAGGCCGGTAAGCGGATCGCGGATGGATTGGTCATGCAACTTTTCGCGCAACCGCAGATTGGCCAAACGCAGTGCCGCGTATTCACCAGCCTGCTGGACCATCGATAGCCGCGCTGCCGTAAACACGTCAGAGCTGCCCGCGCTAATGTGCAGGATGCCCAGAGTTTCGCCCAGTGCCGCCAGAGGCAGGCAAGCGTATGCATCTGGAATGCTGCCGCTAAAATGCCGGCAAGTAATGCCTTGTGAATTTTCCACGCGCAAATGCAGGCGGCTGCCACGCATGGCGCAGCAATCTTCCGGCGAGAGGATATGCTGTGTTGGACTCAGCGAATCTCCCCAGCTGGCCATTACGCCCATCAGGTTGCGTGAGCTATCAATGGCAAACACCGCGCCGGCGCTGTTGGGAATAAATCTCTGCGCGTATGCGCCCAGCACTTCATAAGCTTCCGGAGGGTTCACGCATATCTGTAGATTGGCTTGCAACTCGTTCAGCAGCTTGCCACTCTCGGTTTCAATCTGCAGCTGCTGCAGTGATCCTTCCAGCTTGGTCTGAGAGTGCAACGCCGATTGTTCCGCAATCCTCAGCTTCTTTGACTCGCGGATCACCAGCAGGAACAGCACAGCCATCAGCACGCTGAAGCCAAACACTCTGACGGAAACGCTGCGCTCCACTTCCTTGGCTCGCGCCTGCGTTGCCAGGTTGCGTTCCCGCAGGATGACCTCTTGTTCGTCTTTGAACTTTTGCACTGCGTTGCGCACACGGTCCTGCTTAAAGTCGGTCGCCGGACTGTGATAAATCAGCAGCGTCTTGTTGGTACGCAGGTTGTCGCTCAGCTGCTTCAACTCTTCTGTGATCCAGATTTGCAGCTGCTTGATTCCAGCCTGCTGTGTTGGATCGTCTTTCGTCAGCTCTTCCACGCGCGCCACGCGCTTCCATATCTGCTTGGAAGACTCGGCAAACGTATCCAAATCCTGTTGTTCAGGCGTAAGGATGTAATGGAGCCAGGCTTCACGTGCATCACCCAGTCCATCCTGGATGGCGTCCAGCTCATAGAGCACCTGGTGGGTGTGTTCCACGTACGTTTGCGAACTTAAAAGTTCGCGCGTGCGTGAAAAACTGTCCCAGGCCATGGCCACAAGGAAGGCGAGCATAAGGATGAAAGCAAACGGGAGGAGCTTGCGAGCGTCTAAGGCGCTCTTGAGTACGTTCTTGCTGCTACTTTTCAAATAGAAAGGCATATAGACCCCGGAAAGTCCAGAATTCTGCACATTTGCCTGCTTTCGGCCAAATGACCCAGTTTTTGGGGAAGTCGCAGCCGATGATACATTAAATTTGTGTTAACTGGCGAAAAATTCGAACGTGCAATTTCTATTATGGCCCGGCTTAGGGCCCCCGGCGGATGCCCCTGGGACCGCGAACAAACCTTCGATACCATCAAAAAATACACCTTAGAAGAAACCTACGAAGTATTGGAAGCTATTGATAATAGAGACTGGAAAGAGCTTCCAGGTGAGCTGGGTGACCTGCTCTTGCAGGTGCTGTTTTACGCTGAAATGGCGCAGGAACAGGCTTTATTTACCATGGACGACATTCTGGACACTCTCAGCAATAAGCTGATTCATCGGCATCCGCATGTGTTTGGCGACGTAAAAGCAAGTGATTCTGCCCAGGTACTAAAGAATTGGGAAGCGTTAAAAGCTGAGGAAAAGAGAAAAAGCCTGCAAAGTAGTGACGAAGGTTTGCAAACTAGAGACCTGCCAGCCCCTGAGCTGCTTTTGCAGGGTGTTTCTTCCAAAATGCCGGCTCTGCAGGAAGCCAGCAAAATCAGCTCCAAGGCTGCACATGTTGGCTTTGACTGGCCTAACGTGCAAGGCCTGTTTGAGAAACTTGCTGAAGAGACCGATGAATTGCAGGAGCAGGTCCAAAAGATTCCGCCTGCGAATTCAGCGGCTGAAAAAGCTAAAATTCCAGAAGAGCTGAAAGCGCGCATGGAAGATGAGGTAGGCGATCTCTTTTTTGTTCTGGTAAATATTGCGCGTCATCTTGCTGTCGATCCGGAATCAGCTTTGCGCAGCACCAACAGAAAATTTCGTCGCCGCTTTGGCTGGCTGGAAGAGCAGCTGCGCCAGCAGGGTCGGACATTCGAAGAAGCCACGCCAGATCAGATGGAATCTCTGTGGCAGCAGGCAAAAACTCTGGAGGGCACAAAGAAGTGAGTGCAAGCATTCCCGCCGCCGACCAAATCACCATAAGAAAGTGCAATGGCATAGATGAGCTCAATGCCTGCGTGACGCTGCAAAAAGAAGTTTGGAATTTTGACGATGTTGATCTTATTCCTCTGCGAATGTTCGTCGTCAGCCAGAAAATCGGCGGACAGGTCATTGGCGCATTCAATGGCCAGGAACTGATTGGCTTTGCTTTCTCCATTCCCGGCAGCCGCGCCGGCCATGCCTATTTGCATTCACACATGCTGGCCGTGCGCGATAGCTTTCGCAACCATGGCCTGGGCCGTCGGCTGAAGCTAACGCAGCGCGAAGACGCCATGCAGCAAGGCTTCGAACTTCTGGAATGGACGTTCGATCCCCTGGAAATCAAGAATGCTCATCTCAATCTTGGTCGGCTCGGCGCGATCACGCGACGGTACAGCGTGAACCATTACGGGCATTCGTCGTCGCCACTGCAAGGCGGCTTGCCGACAGACCGCTTGGTGGCAGAGTGGTGGCTGAAGTCAAAGCGCGTGACTAATCTGCTGGGCAAAAATCAGCCGCCGCAATTTCCTGTCGAAAAGAGAATTGAAGTTCCAGCCCAGATTTATGAATGGAAATCTACTCCAGCTGAACGGCAAAAGGCCGCGGAACTGCAAAAGCGCAATCGCGAACAGTTTGCCTCTGCCTTTTCTCAGGATATGGTTGCTTTGGCCTATGAACGCGATGCGCAGGGTAACGGCGCGTTTCTGCTGGGCCGCTGGGATGAAGACTGGTCATACGCTTACACGGACGAAGACTAATTGCCAATTACCAATTGCTTAAAGAGGTGCGATGAAAATTGAAGCCATTACCCTGCGTGAGATTCGCATGCCGTTGGTACATTTCTTTGAGACCAGCTTTGGCCGCACCACGGAACGCCGCATCCTTCTTTTAACCATGCACACTGACGGCCCCGAAGGTTGGGGTGAATGCGTGGCCGGCGAAGATCCTTTCTATAGCGAAGAATCCATCGACACGGCATGGTATGCCACCGAGCGGTATCTCGCTCCCGCACTGCTCGGCAAGACCATTGAGAGCGCTGGGCAGGCTGTTGCGTTGTTCAGCAAAGTTCGCGGACATCGCATGGCCAAAGGCGCGGCAGAAAATGCATTGTGGGACGTGG
>DASZMF010000396.1:0-1519 GCA_035552035.1 Candidatus Angelobacter sp. | reverse complement strand
TTACGCCAAGGATTACGGACAGTTTCAGGAAAAAGGTTTTGGCTCGCACGCCTTCCTCATGGTTGATTGGTCCCGCGGCGCTGACGGTGTCATTGGCAAGCAAGGTATCAACAGCATTGAAGATCTCGCCGGCAAAACCGTGGCCTTCGCGCCGTACACGCCTTCACACTTTCTCCTTTGGAATGGATTGAAAGCTTCAGGCCTGAGCACCGATCAGCGCAATGAAATCTTCGCCAAGTCTGTCCACACCAAAGACGGCATTGAGCCCGCCGTGCTCTTTGCCCAGGAAAAAGTGGACGCCGCTGTGGCATGGGACCCTGATATGAGTGATGCAGTAACCAAGCGCGCTGGCTCCAAAAAGATTTATGACACACGCGTCGCCAATCGCCTGATCGCAGACATTCTTGTCGTGAGTGACCGCTTCGCCGCCAGGCATCCGCAGACCGTGTTGAAGCTGGCGCAGGGCTGGATTGAAGGTGTGGAGTTCGTCCACACGCAACCCGCGCGCGCATACAACCTGATTGGCACCGTGAAAGATTTCAATATCCCTTCTGACCTGGCCAAGACCATGCTGGAAGGCGTGAAGCTGGCTGACTACGCTGACAACACTTCTTTCATGGGCACGCCCGGCTCAAACTCTGACTACGCCAACATCTTTGGCCAGGCGCAGGATATGTATCGCGAGCTGCGCATGATCAAGCGCACGTCGAACGCTGAAGACAGTCTCGATCGCCGCTATATCCAGCAGATGAGCGGCAGCTTCTCCACAGCTTCCACCGAGCAGCCCATTGAATATCATCAGCCGGCCAAGAACGCCACGCCCATTGCCACGCAGCATCGCTCCATTTATTTTGATCCCGCGTCTTCGCGCATGAGCCTGGACTCACGCGCCGTGGTGGATGAAATTGGCGGCCAGATGCGCGCCTATGAAAACACCATCGTGGATATTGAAGGCAATACGGATTCAACCGGCCAGCGCACATACAACATGCAGCTTTCGCGCGAACGTGCCGACGCTGTGAAGCAATATCTCATGGAAAAATATGGCTTCCCCGGTGCCCGCTTCCGCATTGCTGGCAATGGCCCGGATAAGCCGCTCGATTCCAATACCACCACGGACGGTCGTGAGAAAAACCGCCGTACTGACATTAAGCTGTACGCCAACCAGGGCCAATAGGCGCAGGTATCCTTGTCCTTAATCGCTGATATTCTGACAATCCGCAAAGAGACCTCGCGCACCACCAAGCTCGTGCTGGCCACGTCCGCATGGGTTTTGGTTGTGCTGGTCTGGTGGCTGATTACGCACCTGCAACTGATCAGCACATATGTTTTCCCCACGCCGCTGGAAGTGGTAAAAGCCTTTCCACCGCTCTTCAGTGAGCGAAACCTGCTGGGCAACGTCTACGCCAGTTGGCTGCGGATCGGCCAGGCCTTTCTCTGGTGCGTGATCGTAGCCGTTCCACTCGGCCTGTTCATGGCGACGTTCCGCTGGATCTACGATCTCATCAACCCAGTGGCT
>DASZMF010000395.1:0-2026 GCA_035552035.1 Candidatus Angelobacter sp. | reverse complement strand
GTATGCAATCCACGGATGCGCTGAATACATTTCGTTCAGCCCGTCATAAACCGTGCGGATCCAAAATCCGAGTCCGCTATAGCCGCCCGAGCCCGCCGGTTCGCGCAACCCAAGCGCCGACACCAGCCACTTCAACTCGTGCTGCAACGGAAACGCCGTCACACCGCTCAACACCAGCGCGACGATAAAAAAGCCAAGCACAATGCGCAGTCTTCGCAAAATGGCGGCTGATTGGTCTCCTATAGTTGACAGCGGAAGCGTCACAGCCCAAGCGTAACGACTCGGGCAGCACTGTCAACGCATGGCGACAAAGTTTCTGCCCAGCACGGCGCATCTCTGCACTGCTACCCGCCATCGCGGAGCGACGGCAGGCCTTGTAGCGCAGAGTTGCACTCTGCTGTATCGCCGACTTGCAGTCGGCAGGGCGGCAAAAGGGAGTGACGCGCGGGACTGTTAACAACCCCTTGTACGCTTGCGGCTCCGGCGGAGTGCAACTCCGCGATACAGCCACGAGTGTCCGGTTATTACTCGAACAGTGACAACTGTTTGGAAAGCAGGGAGGTTTCATTTTGGGAATTAATTCCTTGAAACAGTTGATTTACGGGCGTTTTCTCGAACACGCTCACACTCAGGATTTGGAGAATTTGGTAGAGCGTTGCATCGCTGCCGAGCCGTTTTTTGAGGATAGCCACCAGCGCATAGACGCACACCGCCACCCACAATTGCGTGCGGACGGCGTTGGCAGTGGTCCCATAAAACGCCTTAATCCGCAGGTGCTGCTTGATCCAACGGAAGAACAACTCCACCTGCCAGCGTTGCTGGTAGAGTTTGGCCACCGTCAGCGCGGGCAATCCAAAATGGTTGGTCAGGAACACCAACCCGCGTTGCTGTTCGGTGTCGTAGAAGCGGACGCGCCGCAGTTTGTCCGGGTATTTTCTAGCGGCGTAGAAGGCTTGCAAGCTGATGGTTTGATCGCTGCGCAAGCCGGTGCTCGTGTCCACAGACTGGGAATGCAACCGGCAATAGCTCAAAGATTTTTTGGCCCGCACGACAAACCACGCGCGCGCCTGTTCGATCGCGTAAAGCCGGCGCCAGTCCACATAGCCCCGGTCCATCAGGTAGAAGGCTCCAGGTTGGTAGCAGAGTTCATCCAGCCAGAGCACCTCCTGAAAAGTGGCCAGACTGACCAGCATTTGCGCGGGCAGAGACGAATGCAATTCCAATTGGGTATGCAGTTTGATGCCGGATCGCCCGGCATCAAAACGCGCCCACGGATAAACCGACAGGCACAGGTCGATGGTGGTGGAGTCCAGCGCGTAGATGGTTTGGTCCAGATCCAAAGCCAGCGGTTCCCGTGCGTAGAGTGTGCGGGCCTGACTGATGAGCAGTTGGGCCAGGTCGGCGAAAATGCGCCAGGAGCGCGCAGCCAAAGCGTCGGCCAACGTGCTGCGCTTGACTGGCGCACGCAGGCCCAAATGATACAACTGCCCTGCCCGGGCGTTGAGACAGGCTTCGATGTCCCGCAAACTTTCACGCCAGGTCAGTTGCGCGAACACCAAGCAGACAAACTGCTGCCAGCAGGTGAAGTGATGGGCCTTGTAATCGCCGCGATGTCGTTGGACGCAGCGATGGAACTGCTGGGGATGAATGAAATCCAGAAGCTGAGCAAGGACGAACTGGCCATGGTACATGGCAGCAGGATAGCTGCCAGACTTCCAGAGGAAAGCCGGGCCTGTTGAAGTCGCTCACACGTCAAAAACCACTTTTTACCCGCATAAACATTAAATGAAAACTTTGCCACTTAGGGCGACAACCGGACACTCGTGGCGATACAGCAGATTAAAAATCTGCGCTACAAAGGCTGTCACCGCTCAGTCATGCTGTTGCAACCGCATCCGCGCATTGCCCGGCCATGATTAAATTTTCCAGACTCCCACCCGTACGGGCGATTGCACGCTGCACGCTGGGAAGTTACAGGAGATAAGGCAAAACCACGATCGGGAACGTTGTGTCACCGAAAGTCGCT
>DASZMF010000394.1:0-6555 GCA_035552035.1 Candidatus Angelobacter sp. | reverse complement strand
CCGCACCGGAACAGGATATGGATTCGAGCTTTCACGAGAAGACCGGGACAGACACTTCAGCCGGGACTGGCAAACTGTGATCCTTGACCTTCCCCACGGCAATGGCTGCATGACAGTGGAAGCGAACATCGCCAACCGAGCATTTTGGGAAAGCTGCTGTGAATTACGCAGCAAAGAGATTCGGCAGTGGCTGTATCGTGAACAGCATGCACCCTGGCCGAATCGTGTACCGCCAAAGTTTCAGGTCGTGCAGATAGGAAAGGGAAGATTTAGGATCAAGCGGGCCATTTGAAGCGCTGATTCTGGCCTATATCAAACGACTCTGACGCGTACACTACTGTTAATAGAAGCAGACCTCATTTCCAAGCTCCGATAAGGACCAGAGGCCTGGTCCTTACTTTTTATCCTTCCTGGCAAGTGCCTGCTATGTCGAATCACACGTGCTGGATCGGTTATGGAGCGATAACCGCGAATGAGCGGAAAACGTTAACTCCCCTCATTCGCGGCACTTCATCATTTTGAGTTATTAAAAGTATTTCTCGCCGCGTGGTCATTCTTTAATGCTTCCCAGACGGCAGTAGCACCGCCACCCATCAGGGTACCGCCGATCAAACCGTCATTACAGTTACAGCCCAGCCAGCCGATACCGCCACCGAGAGCCGAATTGGAAGTAATCATGCCCCAGTCGTGATATGGCCCCAGAGTAGCCCGATGCGTATGCAGAAACCATGTGCTCGCCCCACCCCCGCCAATCATCATTAACTTGAGAGGTGTTTTTTCGCCCGGCAAGATATAGCCCAGACCTGCGCCTGCGGCTGCTCCTCCAAGCACAGAGAAAATGTATTTGTGATGTTGTGGGCTGACGCCACGTAAATCGCGCTTGTCCACATCCCGTGACTGCGCCTGTGACAACAACGGAAAAAGAAATCCGATACAGAGTACCAGAACCCGGAATTTTCGATAATGCATGTGAATACCCTCCTCATTTATGCGGTGTCGCTACATCCCCGTTGAATTTATGATGAGAATGAATTTAGGAGAGATGTTTGGCGAAATAAGCCAGCACTGGAAATATGCGCTGCTCTGCTCAATCAACCTTGGAAATGGGAAAGAACTTGAAGAAGATCAAGTGGGAAGGCGAAGAAGGCCGGGAGAGCCGTTCTTCGGAAGACTTCGGCCCTTCGCTGAGTAAATCGTGAGCCGCTGGCTCCTTGGGAGTCTCGGAGGGACCGCTTTGGATATTTATTTTATGTCTCTTTTTGTTACTACAATGGCCCAAAAACAGGCTCCTTTGGACTCCCTCAGACTCCCAAGGACTCCCTCGACCAACTGCCTGAAGGCCGCATAAATACTGACTGAAACGCACTTTGTTCAATGTTTATGCGGCGACGCGAAAACGTGCCGAGCAGAATCCCACTCTCTCCGCTATTTTCTTGAATCATCTCGCTGCATCTCCCGCTAGGAAACAACCCTCGCAGGCATACAACCCACTACAATATTTATGAGCGCTACCAACTTTTTATGAAACTCAAATTGCCTGCAGGACCATTTAAGGCTTATCTATTTGACTGTGACGGCACCATCGCTGATTCCATGGGGCTGCACTACTTTGCGTGGAAGCAGGCGCTGGCGGAGCAGGGCTGCGAGTTCAGTGAAGATCTTCACTATGCCCTGGGCGGCATGTCAGTGGCGGAGATCATTGCCAAGCTCAATCGCGAGCGCGGACTGGATATGCAGGTAGCGGACGTGGAGAAGCGCAAAGAAGCGCTCTACTTTGAGTATCTTCCTCAGCTTAAGGCTGTACCTGAAGTTCTGGAGCACGTTGAAGCCAGCTATGGCAAAATTCCTTTTGCAGTTGTCTCCGGCAGCACGCGTGAGTCAGTGACCGCGTCACTCACGGCGTTGAAGATTCTGGATAAATTCGACGTGCTGGTGTGCGCGGGCGACTACCAGAACAACAAGCCACATCCTGAGCCGTTTCTTCTTGCCGCCAAGACGCTTGGAATAGCGCCGCAAGACTGTCTGGTGTTTGAAGACTCAGATATGGGCATACAGTCTGCCACGTCCGCCGGCATGGCTTCAGTGAAAGTTTTGCGGCCAGTGCGTAACTAAATACCAGTGGTAATAAGCCTATGCCTTAGCAGCGAGACAATTGCGGCAAGCGTACGCTCTTCACTGACATTGAATTTCTGAAATGTCTTGATCAGCTCCGGCACGGCAGTGCGGATTTCCAATCGTTTTAAAATTTCCCGCTCCAGAGAATCGAGTTGATGTTCAATCGGCAAAGCCTGTCCTAACAATGTTGCCTTGGCATTCGCGGGTATAGTGCTGCCCAGGGCTTGCGCATCCAGCAGCGCGATGGGACCGGTGCGTTGCACCCAGTTTTGCTGCAGAAATTCATGCAGATCTGGCTTGCGGGCCAGGCGTTCTGCCCGGAATGCCGCTTCTATCTCTCTCCACGCGGCCCGCTGCGGTGGCGGGCATTCTTCCGTCCGGTCCCATGATGGCCCCAAAGCTGGATTGCTCCATTGAATAGAAATAAGCACAGCCACCACGCGCACATAACCTTGATCGCGAAGATTACCGGCCCATGCGTCCACTGATTCCAAAAAAGTTTTGTAGTCATCGCCCTTGGCATGGGCAATGGCGTATTTTGCCGCTGAGTATTCGCGCAGCCGCAAAATATGGATGTCCATGGCAGCGCCGCCCAGCCATTCACGTAAGCGTAGAGTCAGCGGTTCTCCTTCGCGCTCGCCTAATTCAGTGGTGATCTGCGCAATGCCCCCAGGCGCAAGATGGTGCGGCAAGCCAGCAACGATTCGCTTCTGCACGTCTTCGCCAGAGCGGCCGCCGTCACGAAATGCCAGCGAGTGGACGGGTGAGGGAACGAACGGTGGATTGGCGGTGATCAAATCAAACTGCTCATCTTTTACCGGCTCCAGAAGATCGCCGACTCGCGCTTCAAGATTTGTAGCTCCAAAAAGCTGGGCGTTAAAGCGGGTGCAGCGGGCGGCGCGCTCGTTAATGTCCACGGCAATCACTCGCTCTGAATGAGCGGAGGCCAGCACCGCGTGAATTCCGGAGCCAGTGCATAGATCAAGCGCAGAGCGAAATGGCTTGCGGAAGGTGCAGCGTGCCAGCTCGCGGCTGTCCGCGCCAATGTACATAACGTGATCGTAGGGAACCGTGGTGTATCCCGGATGCGGAAGTTCCGGCCATGCGTGATCGGAAAAGATCAGCCGCTCGCCAACAGGGAAGAGTGACGCGCGAGCCCGCCCGTTGCCTTTTTCATCTACTGCCAGAACTTCCGCGCGGAGAAGAACCTCCTGTTCAGAGGCAACAAACAGGCGGTCGAGCTCATCTTTAGAAAGAGTTCCCTGCAAAAGAAACAGCTCAATCGCCAGGTCAAGCGGATCACGCTTTAGCAAGCGCTCTGCGCGGTAGATGGGCACGTTGCGCCAGTGAAGATCAGAGAGGTCATGCAGGCCGAGGCGCTCTCGTACGGTTGTTTCTGTGAAACCAATGAGACTGATTTTCGCCATTGCTTCGTGGAGTGGCGGAACGTCGGCGTCATTCAATAAGAAGCTTGCTGATTCAGTCAATGCCACGAAGGTGCCTTGCCAGTACTTGCTATTTGCGCGGAACTTTTGGGTAGCTTTAGGGTTAATAAACCCAGGGTTAATAACCTTAGACTGACAATTGTGCTGCCATCTACAATTTCTGTAAAGGGCGGCACAAAAGCAGTACGATTTTTTTTTAGCAACAAGCTGTAATTAATAAATAGATATTTAAGGAGAGCTGCAATGTTCGCAAGAAAGATGACCACAAAACAGCGCCAAGTAACTGCCAGAGTTCTTATGATTGCTCTGTCTGCAATTATGATGTGCTGCACATTGGCAGCACCGGCCATGGCCCAGGACCAGGATCAGCCGCCACCGCCCTCGTTTTCACCGCAGCAGCTGGACAATTTAGTTTCTCGCGTTGCGCTGCATCCTGATCCATTGCTGGCTCAGATTCTGGCGGCGGCAACTTTCCCTGACCAGATTCCAGATGCCACCAAGTGGGCAGACCAGCACCACTACCTGACTGGCGACGAATTGGCCCAGGCCATTTCCAATGACCAGCTGCCATGGGACCCATCCGTTCAGGCTTTGCTGCCATTTCCCACTGTTCTGGAACAGATGGCCAATGACATGAATTGGACCACCGATATTGGCAACGCGTTTCTCTCGCAGCAGCAGGATGTAATGGACGCCGTGCAGAGAATGCGCCAGAAAGCCCGTGATTTCGGCTACCTGGCCACCAATCAGCAGATTGTTGTCAGCGGCGGACCTTATATAACGATCCTGCCGGCGCGTCCGGATTACCTGGTGGTTCCTTATTATGATCCGCTTGTAGTGTATGCGCGTCCGCGTCCTGGATTCTTCGTTGGAGCAGGAATCAGCTTTCGCTTTGGCGTGGGCCTGGGTGTCGCTTTCCGTCCATGGGGATGGGGCTATAACCGCATTGCCTGGGACCGTCGGACAGTCTTCATCAACAACGCTCCCTGGGGACGCACGTGGGTCAATCGCCGCGAATATGTCCACCCTTATGCAGTCCGGCGCACGGTTGTAGGGAATCGTCCGGTAGAGCGGCATGAGTTGATCGAGCGCAGTGAGCGCGAACGTTCAGCAGGGCGCTATGGCCATGAACGTGTCGAAGAACACAGAAACGACCACCGCGGGCGGGACAATCGCGGCCGCGACGAACACGATCACCGCTAAACCGTAAGTCTTACAAGAAGTAAAATATAGGCGCGGCCTGGCAACAGGTCGCGCCTTTATCTTTTTTTCAGGGTTCGCAGATACAAGCCAGGATATCCACCGCTGTCACTTACCAATTTTCCTTCAAACTCTGTTAGACTTCGCTCAATTTCCTTCTGAGGTTTTATCCCGGTGCTGTTGGAACTGCGCGTTGAAAATTATGCCGTGATTGATAGCCTGGTAGTGGAGTTCTCCTCCGGGCTGAACCTGTTGACCGGCGAGACCGGCGCGGGCAAATCCATCCTGATTGACGCGCTTTCATTGCTGCTGGGTGACAAAGCTTCTACTGACATGATTCGCCACGGCGCGGAAAAAGCTACCGTCAGCGGTGTATTTGAGATCGACGAAAAGCGGCTGGCGCACATTCTGGAAGAAAATGGCATTGAGCCGGAAGGCCATCAGATTATCGTAAAACGTGAGATTGCCACTGGCGGTAAGGCGCGCGTCTTTGTAAACAATCAGCCCGCCACGGTGGCGTTGCTGCGGGCGCTGGCCCCGGCGCTGGCGTCTATCCATGCACAGAACCAGACGATCTTAGCTTTTGACGAAACGGCTCGCATGAGCCTGCTGGATACATACGCCGGTCACGATCTCAGTGACCTGGCGGAAAAATACGCAGCGTGGACTGCGTTGCGCGAGCGGCTGACACAGCTTGATCGCGATGAGCAAGACCGCTTGCGTATGGCAGATCTGTGGATCTTCCAGAAAAAAGAAATCGGCGCAGCCAGACTCCTGCCCGGAGAAGACCAGAAGCTGGAGACAGAAAAACGCGTCCTGGCCAACTCAGAAAAACTATTTGGCGCGGCCACCGCTGCGTACCAGGTCTTATATGAAGATGATTCCTCGGCTCTGACCAATCTGGCGGCGGCAAAAAAACAGCTGGAAGAACTGGCGCGCTTTGATCCAAAATTTCTTGAGACACTGGCGGCACTCGAATCAGCCAAAGCCGCGATTGAAGACGTGAGCGCCACGGCGCGTGATTATGCTGACGGCATCGATGCCTCTCCAGAGCGGTTGGCTGAAGTGGAAGACCGGCTGGCTTTACTAGACCGGTTGAAACGCAAATACGGCAGCACCGTGGACGAAGTCATTGCCTACGAAGAAGATGTCGCGCGCAAGCTGGACGAACTGGAAAATCGCGAAGACCTGGTGCGCGACTTAAAGAAACAGCTGGCCGCCTCAGAGGCAGTATTTCTCGCCGCCGCGCAGGCGATCTCCAAAAAGCGTTACAGCGCAGCGCGTGAGCTGCAGAAGCTGGTGGAAGCTGAGATCAATCAACTGGCCATGAAAGCCCAGTTCAAGATTGAAGTCTCCGGCTCTGATGAAACGGCCAACTGGACAGCCTCGGGCTTTGACAAAGTCACCTACCTGATTTCTCCCAATCCGGGTGAGCCGCTAAAGCCGGTGGAGCTGATTGCCTCCGGCGGTGAGCTCTCACGCGTAATGCTGGCGCTCAAAGCCACCATTGAAGCAGGCAAGATTGAAGGAAAGAAGAGCAAAACCGGAACGCAGCGAACGCTGGTGTTTGACGAAATTGATACCGGCATTGGAGGACGCGCGGCGGAAGCCGTGGGTAAGAAACTAAAAGCGCTGGCGCGGGCCAATCAGGTTCTCTGCATCACGCATCTGCCGCAGATCGCTTCATTCGCTGACCATCATTATCTGATTGAGAAAAAAGAAGTAGCAGGCCGCACCAAAACTTCAGTCCGAGCGCTTACAGCAGCCGAGCAGACAGAAGAAATTGCGCGCATGC